>CAYUPT010000022.1:15757-16870 GCA_964446725.1 uncultured Bradymonadales bacterium
GGTTGTAGCTCACAAGGCTTATTCCCCGATAGCGCAAGGCATATCGGGGCCTTTTCGGAACCGCATAACCTCGGATCTGGCGGATATGGGTTTTTGAGGCGATGGCGCCGGGGATATCGAGGCATTGCACCGCCGACTTTTTTCAACCCCACCGACCTTGAATCGGGCCGAGGACGCCCACGTCACCAACGCCGAGGCTCGGCGTTCAGGAGCCGTCGATCACAACCTCTACTTGTTGATGAGGCACTCCGAAGCGCGGCGAAAAGAGCCGGATCGCCTGGACGGAGACCGGTTTCCATGCAGGATGATTAGAATCCTGCAGCAGGGCCACGACCTGTGCGAATTCGGCCCATCGAAGATCGGTATCGACGATCACCGTCACCGGCATTGTCGCCCGACGCCAGCCGACAATATTGGGCATTACCGAAAGGAGTCCGTCGACGGGGAGCATTTCGTCATCGGGGCCGCGTCGATCGAGGCAGACCGTCGGTCCCCGTTGACGACAACCGAGAAGCGACGGAACCGGCTTATTTCCCACCAACACCTGGATACCATCATCGCGAAGATGAACGCTGATCCGCCCTTTTTGTCCGCGCCTGGCAGTGTGGACATCAGCTCTCCGGACGTTGAATGCCGTAGTCGATATTCTCGGGGCATCTCCGGCATCCGGAGCCCGAAGATAGGCCTGGAAATTGAGGTTTTCCGATAGTGGATAGGCGGTTAGACCGTCGAGAATCGCCAGCGTGTCGACATCGGCGTCGGCAGCCAATCCCAGCGTATGCAGCGCCTGATGGTACAACTCATCGTGGGCACCGACGAGTCCCAGCGGAGTCGGCAGTAATTGATCGCTGTCGATGCGATCGCCGACACGACCTCGGATCCTCTCCTCATGTTGCAACTCTTCGACCAGTCCGACCCCGCGCTCGCCAGCGGAGACGCGATCCATGTGGTCGATACTGATATAGTTGGCGACAAACCCCGAAAATCTCGTCGAACTCCGCCCACTTCGAAGATCATAGGTCGACCGCGGTATATCGATGCCGGCGGCCCGCCGGATCCGCAGGAGATAGCGACAGGAAAGGGGCTCCTCAATGTCACATCCCTGCTGATAGA
>CAYUPT010000023.1:0-16353 GCA_964446725.1 uncultured Bradymonadales bacterium
GGTGCCATCGAGTTAAACGCCGACAGCGACGGCGAATTCGCCGAACTCGGGATTCTCAGTTCCGACTGGGACGGCCAGATCGCCGCCTATGACCAACTCCACATTGAAGAACACACCGTCAGTCTGCGCTACGGACGACTCATCAGCTATGTCCTCAACGACGTGATGTTGCCCGCTGTCACCGATGGCAATGCCTCATCGATGTCCGATGCCTTTGCCTACTGGTTTGGCTGCGACACCATCGCCGGGTGGCTCGGCTCCGACAACAGCGACTGCGTTGGAGGCAGTGCTGTCGAGGACATCTACTGTCTGGAAACGGATACCGTCCAAGACTTCTGTGAGACCGCCGTGTCATCGGTCTTCGGTTTCGCCGACATTCTCATCGATACCCTCGAATACGATATGGGTCTTCGCCTCGGCGGCCAGGGTACGCTTATCGAAGAGACCTCCGATGGCTTCGTCGATCGCATCGAAGACGGTGTCTTCGAGGGATATATCGAAGATAGCGACAATGCCGGAACGACATCGACTTTCGATGCGACCTGGGAAGCCGAACGCAATTCCGATGACGCGTTTTAAAAAGTCACGACATACGTCCGGTGCTGCGCTGTAACGTGTTGCCCAATACGACGATTCAGGCTATCAACGGAGCGCTGGAATCAGTGGCTTGCGGTAGTCGTTAATTATCGTGAGTAGTAGGATCGAGCATCGCCGGGGCTGGCGCCCCGTAGGTTTGGTTTTTAGTTGAAGCACCAACGCAATACGAGGATTCTGCAATGAAACTCACCTGTGCCGGTATGACGGATGTCGGCGTCGCTCGCGATCACAACGAGGACGACTTTTATTTATCCGATGGCACCGAACCGCTGTGCATTGTCGCCGACGGGATGGGTGGGCACCGCTCCGGGGAAGTCGCCAGCGCGATGGCCATCCGGGCGATCGTCGATTACTACCGCGAGACGATTCCCGACGAATCCGATGACTACGACAACCAGGAAGCCAACGGCGAGGCCACAGACCTCAACCAGCAGCGCCTGTCGGAAGCGCTCAAGACCGCCAATCGAGCCGTCTTTGAGGCCTCGGAAAACGAAGAGGCTTACGACGGGATGGGAACGACCATCGTCTCCGGGTATTTTACCGATGACGGCGTCTATATGGCCCATATCGGCGACTCCCGGGCCTATCGCTACCGCGGTGACGAACTGAAGCAGATGACCCCCGACCACTCGCTGGCCAATGAGTATGTTCGAATGGGGATTTTGGCCAAAGAGGACGTCGAGTTCTTTCCGTACAAAAACGTGATCACCCGCGCCTGCGGTCTGGCCGAACAGGTCGAGGTCGACTCCAGTTTTCTGGAGGTCGAACCCGGAGACATCTTCGTATTCTGCACCGATGGCCTGACCGACATGGTCAGCGACGATGTCATCACCGACATCCTCGAACGCCACGATGACCTCGAGGACGCCTGTGAAGAACTCGTCGATCGGGCCAACGCCAACGGTGGAAACGACAACGTGACCGTGATTCTGGCGCGCATTCAAGAGGGATGACCACCACGAGGGGGGTTGATGGAAGACAATCGGTCGGTGACTGACAACGGCGGTAATTCCCGGGAGCGTCGCCTTGTGGAGGCGCTGGGTCTTCTGGTGGGATGGAAGGCCCCGCGATTTCGGACCTTCCGCGAAAACGTTGGACCGATAACGGACTGGTTTGATGGTCCACCCCCGGATGTCGACGATGAATTATACCGGTTTTTGACCAAGACTCAGCGCCGCACACTTCGAGATGTACACGATCAGGGGGCGGCCGAAATTCTGGAGCGCGTCGACGGCTGGACCGGCCAGATTTTGGTATTCGACGACGAACTTCGCGATACGGGACTGGGGGATATCTCAAAGCCCCCGGCGGCGCTCCACGTCGTCGGCGACGTCAATTTGTTGGAACGGCCGGGACTGGCCGTTGTCGGCAGTCGCGATATTGGCGTGTCGACCGCGGCGATGGCGCGCCGAATCCTGGAATACGCCATTTCTCGGGGACTCCATGTCATCAGCGGTGGTGCCCGCGGGGCGGACGCCGTCGCTCATCGGGCAGCGGTCGACGGCGGCGGCTCGACAGTCGTCGTGTTACCCTCCGGAATTCACAATCCATCGCCCAAGGGCAATCGACGCCTCTTTGGCGATGTCGTCGATGCCGGGGGGCTGGTCGTCAGTGAATACCCACCACAGCAGGGCGTTCGCGCCTATCACTTCAAGCGCCGCAACAGTCTGATTGTTGGGATCAGTCGCGGAGTTCTTGCCCTTAGAGCCGGGCAGGACAGCGGGACGATGATCACCGTCAATGCAGCCCGAAAATTGGACCGTCCACGGGGCGCAGTCCCCGGAAACCCCGATGATCCGATGGCCTGGGGCTGTCTCGACATTCTGCGCCACGGCGGTCAAATGATCGCCACCGGAGAAGACCTTGTCGATTGGTGGACGGAATTGGCGCCGGAATTCGTCGAGAAGGTCGATGCGTCGTCCGAGCCTCGCCAGTTGCAATTGGATGCCGCGGTTGCCGACTGCGAGATACTTGAAGAGGCCCGCCAATTGGTGGATTCCGCGGGCGCCTTCGGCGTCGAGGAATTGGCCCGTCGCACCGGCACATCGGCCGCCGAATTACAGACCGTATTGCTGGAGCATGAGTTGTCGGGAATCGTCGAACGAATCGCCGGCGGTTCGCGGTTTCGACTTGTGACACACTGACCTTGGCGCCCTCCGGTCCGCACCGGGGTTGAATGATGGCTCATCACCGTGCCATAAGCATCGTCACCTCGACGGTTGTGCCGACGAACTTCACAGGATCGACTATGCACAAACAATACTTGATGGCGCCAGGCCCGACCCCGGTTCCCGAAAAAGCCCGGCTGGCGATGGCACGTCAGTTGATTCACCACCGCGGCGACGAGTTCCGGGAAGTCATGGCCGATGTGCGCCGGGGGCTTAGCTGGCTTTTTGAGACCGAATCGGACGTGCTTTGCGTCCAGTCCAGCGGAACGGGAGCCTTCGAGGCGGCGATGACCAATTTCACGTCTCGCGGCGACACCATCGTCGTCGTCGGCGGCGGAAAATTCGGCGAGCGCTGGGGCGATGTCGGTCGGGCCTATGATATGAACGTCGTCGATGTCGACGTGGAGTGGGGGGAGCACATTCGCCCGGAGCGCCTCGGCGATATCCTCGATGAGCACCCCGATACGGCAATGGTCACCCTTACGGCCAGTGAGACGTCGACCGCCGTATTTCACCCGGTTCGACAACTGGCACAGGTCGTTCGCAATCGCTCCAACGCGCTCTTTGCAGTCGACGGCATTACGGCCGTCGGTGTCCATCGCCTGCCGATGGATGAATGGGATATCGATATCCTCGTCGCCGGTTCTCAAAAGGCCTTCGGAATTCCACCGGGGCTTGGATTTGTCGCCGCCGGCCCCCGGGCCTGGGCGCGCAACGAGGCCAGTGACCATCCGCGCTATTACTTCGATCTGGCGCGCGAAAAGCAGCGCCAGGCCGATAACCAGACGGCGTTTACCTCGGCAATTTCGGTGACCCTGGCGCTCCGGGAAGTCCTCTCGATGATGCGCAGCGAAGGGCGCAGTGCACTTTTGGAGCGACACCGGCTCAATGCGGAGGCGACTCGACGGGGCCTGGAGGCGCTGGGGCTCGAACTGCTGTCGAATCGCCCATCCAATGCGGTGACCGCCGCCGTTGTACCCGACCATATTGGCGCCGACAATGTCGTGCGCACGATGCGCGACGAGCAGGGCATCACGATTGCCGGTGGCCAAAAGCACCTGAGTGGATCGATTATCCGGATCGGCCATATTGGATTTTACGAAGCCGCCGATATTCGGGTTGGACTCGGAGCATTGGAGATGGTGATGCAGGCCCACGAACAGGACGTCCAGGCTGGATCGGCACTACAGGCGGCGCAACGGGTCTTTATGTCTGGCGATGAGACCGGAACAATGGAATGACGGTGCTGATGAACCGACTACTGAATTGTGGAGAAGGCCGTGAAAGACAGTGAAGAGCAGGGACGACAACCGGATGAGGGCCGGGGTGAATCGTCGAGTGACGAGACCTTCGAGGGATTTGAGGATGAACACCTGTACGATGACTGGGATGACCTGGCCACCGATCCCGAGGAGGTCTCCCGGCTCGGTAAGGCTCTCGAGGGGTTGATGCCGGACATCGTCAAGCGCGGCTACGATGGCCTCGTCAAAGAGGACGGACTTCGCTCCATCGTCAAGGAGCGCGAAATTCCGCGAGAAGCTGTGGGGTTTTTGCTCGGCCAGGTCGATGCGACCAAACGCGAAGTGCTGCGGATCGTCTCTCGCGAAGTTCGTTTATTTCTCCAGGATGTCGACCTCGGCGGGGAATTGACCAAAATTTTGACCAGTGTCAGCTTCGAGATCAAAACCGAGGTTCGGTTTATCCCCAACGACGCAGCGGTAAAACCAAATGTCAAAAACCGGGTCCGCATGCGCGGCGAAGACGGTCAGGAGGAGACACTTGTCGAAGAAGAGGAAGAATTTTTGAATGACGACGACGCCGGTGATAGCGGCGATGAGCAGAGCGAGGCCGGCGAGGAACAGGGCCGAAAAAAGAAAAAGCGCCGGCGGCCCTGGAGCCTTCGGCGCCACACCGGCGGCGGAGACGACTCGGAAACGTCGGAAACGTCGGATACGTCGGATACGTCCAGCGAGACCGAACGCACCGACGACTGATTCTGTCCTCCACGGTACCCAGTAACGGTGATGACGTGATAGAATAACCGGCCGCGCATATTGCGGGGCCGTTTTTTTTTATCTCCGAAACTCACGGGGGATGACGCAGCCCGGTCTATCTGTTACTCCGGCGCCACGTTGTACGCTTCAAGACCCCCGAGAAGACTTATGGACAAGATTCGAAACATCGCAATTGTCGCCCACGTCGATCACGGCAAGACGACCATGATCGACGAGCTGTTAAAACAGACTAGTACCGTACCGGAACACCGAGAATTGACCGAGCGGGCCATGGATCAAAACGATCTGGAGCGCGAGCGCGGTCTGACGATCGTGGCCAAGTGTACAGCGATCGACTGGGAGGGCTATCGCATCAACATCATCGACACCCCGGGTCACGCCGACTTTGGCGGCGAAGTCGAGCGGGTTCTCAAGCTCGTCGACACCGTCGTACTCCTCGTCGACGCCTTCGAGGGGCCGATGCCCCAGACGAAATTCGTATTGCGCAAATCGTTGGACCTGGGGCTGGAGCCGCTGGTCGTCATCAATAAAGTCGACCGACCGCAGAGCCGGGCCCACGAAGTCCTCGATATGGCCTTCGAGCTCTTCATGGATCTTGGAGCGACGGACGAACAGCTCGATTTCCCGACGGTCTACGCCTCGGGGCTCGAGGGCTACGCGATGCACGAGTTGGAAGATGATGCCGACGACCTGACGCCACTGCTGGAGACCATCGTCGAGCGAGCACCGGCACCGGAAGGTGACCCGGATGCGTCGCTGCAGATGCAGATCGCCACGCTGGGCTACGACGACTACGTCGGACGCGTCGCTATCGGTCGCGTCTTCGACGGGACCATGAAGATCGGTGATCAGGTGGTGCGGTATCGCCGTGACGGGACCGAGGAAGAGGCTCGGATCCGCAAGCTCTATGGCTTCAACGGCCTGGAGCGCGTCGAACGCGAAGAGGTGTCGGCCGGCGATATCGCCGCCGTCGCCGGCCTGGAGGGTATCCTGCCGGGAGAGACCATCTGCGATCCGGAAGACGTTCGACCGCTTCCGATGATTGAGATCGACAAACCGACGGTGTCGATGGTCATGATGATCAACGACTCGCCGTTTTCCGGGATGGAGGGCAAATACCTGACGAGTCGTCAGATCAAAGACCGCCTCGACGAGGAACTCGAACAAAACGTGGCGCTCGAGGTCTCCGACGATACCGATCGCGCCGAGGCCTACAAAATTTCGGGCCGCGGAGATCTCCATCTTTCGATCCTCCTCGAACAGATGCGACGAGAGGGCTACGAGATGCAGATCTCACAGCCCCAGGTCATCTTCAAAGACGACGAAAACGGCAATCGTCTCGAGCCCGTCGAAGAGGTGGTCATCGAAGTCGATCAGGATTACGCGGGGACGGTCATCCAGAAGCTCAACGAGCGCAAGGGCCAGCTGCTCGGCGTTGCCAATAATGCCGACGGCTCCCAGCGCCTGGAATTCGAGGTCCCCTCGCGCGGGATGTTCGGATACCGCTCTGAATTTCTTACCGATACTCGCGGAACGGGCATCATGCACACCCGCTTCTCGAGCTATGAGCCCTACAAGGGCGACCTTGAAGACGAGCGAAATGGCGTATTGATCGTCAAAGACCAGGGCGAGACCACTGCCTACGCACTCCACAATCTACAGGAGCGCGGCGAGCTTTTCGTCGGCCCCGGAGAAGAGGTCTACGGCGGTCAGATCATCGGCCTCAACAGTCGCGCCAATGACCTCGTCGTCAATCCCTGCAAGGGCAAGAAGTTGACCAATGTCCGCGCATCGGGAAGTGATGATTCTCTGGTGTTAACGCCTCCCAGGGAAATGACCCTTGAAAAGGCGATTCAATTTATCGAATCCGATGAATACGTCGAAATTACGCCGACCTCGGTCCGAATGCGCAAAAAAGAGTTGAATCACAGTTTTCGCTGAGGTCCGTCGGCAGTCCGTATGGCTGCCCGACGTTCCGGGACACGGCGATGGACGTCGCCTAAGGAGGGGCCCGGAGAGCCAACTGATAGGTGTGTTTGGTCAGTCTGAAACGGGACAACGCCTGCGGTAAGGGGGAGTTCATCGCTGATGAGCTGCCCGTAGCATCGCGACTTATCGGGGGTGGGATGGCCTACGGGGTATTGGACGTCGGGAAGTCGACGGTCATGCGCCGCGCCGTATCGTACTTTTCGGCGAGCATCTGTAGCCACGGACCATCTTCTTCGACGGCTGTGGCGCGGTATTGCCAGATCAATCCGGTGCGTTCATGTTCCAGGGAGGGATTTCGTGAATCGACCCGCATATGCAGGTTGTGGCGCTCACCTGGGTCGTCGATGATAAGAGCCACCCGTATCAGTTCACCACAGGGCAGGCCGGGGTCGTCGTCGAAGCTCAATGACGGGGCATCGACGTCGGTATCCCGCGGTGACTTGTAGTGGTTGAGAAAGGCGTCGGCATCGTGGAATCGGCAGACAATCTGGCGCATTTCGGGCTCCCGGGCCGTGGTGGCGTCGTATGGAAGACGTCGAGCTTCCCACCTATCTTGTACTCGCTTTTCCAGGGGACGCAAAAAATTTCGTCACTTACGCAATATCTACAAGTCTTTTTCTGGGCCCTGTTCCGGTGTTGAGGGTAACCTGTTGGGACGTCGAAATTGTGCTGAACAACGGGGCGATGACGTAGCGGGGCTCCACAGGTGTCGAAAAAGCGGCAACGTCGATGCTACGCGGTCGCGACACGAAAGATGGGCGGAATGCGGCCGGGACAAGGGTCAGCAAAACCGGCGATAACCACCGGACTGAGGTATGACGTCCAGGACCGATGACGGGAGACGACGTGGAATTGGGATATGACATGTACGCGCTGGCCATCGGAGCCGGATTTCTGGCGGGCCTGATCAATACCCTTGCCGGGAGTGGATCGCTGGTGGCGCTATCGGCTCTGGTCGCCATGGGCCTTCCGGCCGATGTGGCCAACGGCACCAATCGCATCGGCGTGTTGATTCAATCCGTCGTCGCCGTCGTGACCATGCGAGCTCATACCGATGACGAGGAGCGACCGGAGGGCAATGGCTGGATCGTCGCCACTGCGCTGATGGGGGCGATGGTCGGTGCCTTCCTGGCGGCGATGACCGATCCGGAGGCGTTGGAGTGGATTATCATCGCCGTTCTGTGGGCCACCTTATTGGTGGTGTTGTTCAAGCCCGGGGAGTGGCTTCGCGACGAGAGCGCAGAAGGGCGCGCCGAGCCGACGCCGGGAAAATACGTCATCTTCTTTATGGTCGGCGCCTGGGGCGGGTTCTTGCAGGCCGGAGTCGGTATTTTACTGCTGGCTGCTCTGGTCCTGGCCGCCGGTAAGGACGTCATTGAAGCGACGGCCATCAAGTTGTTTATCGTTCTGGTCTATACCGTGGGCGTCTTGTTCGTCTTTGTGGCCTACGGCCAGGTGCACTGGGGATTGGGGTTGTTGATGGGCATCGGGCAGGCCGGTGGGGCCTGGGGCGGAGCGCGATTTGCGGCGACGTCCCCCAATGCTCCCATCTGGATCCGGCGGCTTTTGGTGGTGGTCATCGCGACTGCCGCACTGGAATTAATGGGCGTATTCTCTCGAGTGGCGGCCCTGTTGTAGCAGCGGGCTGCCGGTGGGCGGAGCCGCCAAAAGTCGGTCGACGCCAGACCAGGCGCTAGATGGCGGGAGCCGTATCCATGGGCTCGAGACTCCGGCCTATTGAAATTGGTCGAGAAAGAAGTTTTCGCCGGTATCTTCGTCGTCCTGCGGGGCGTATTCGGTGGGGGCGGTCCCGACCAGAAATTTCTCCTGTAGGCCGTCGCCGCGCGATAACTTGCCCGTAATGGGATCGATTACGGCCGTGGTGATTCCGGAGGTCGGCTCCTCGAATTCCAGAGGCTCGTCGCGATCCTCGAGAATGGCTTCCTTGTAGCGCCGAAAGATCGGTCCCGCCAGGCGTCCGCCGTATTCTCGCGGTCCCAGAGAGCGATTGTCGCTAAAGCCGACCCAGACGCCTGTCACCAGATCCGGGGTGTAGCCGATAAACCAGGCATCGCGGGTATCATTGGTCGTCCCCGTTTTGCCGGCGATGGGATGACCGACCTGGGAGACGGTATGACCGGTTCCGCCGCGGTGGTCACCGTTGCTGTCGACGTAACCGCTGACCGCACTCTCCAGAAGCGACGTCGTCAGATAGGCGACCTCCGGGGCCAGTACCGGCTCGGTGTGAGTCTGGAAGCGCTCCCGATCGCCTCGCGCCGATTCGATGCGGTCCAGAAAGCGCGGTTCTGCAAATTGTCCCTGTGATGCAAATGTGGCGTACACGTTGGTCAACTCGATGGGCGGCATCTCCCCGGAGCCCATCACCATCGTGTGGTTTTCGACCATCGGGCTATCGACGCCGATACGCCGCGAAAATTCGATCGCCCGGTCTACGCCCAGGTCGTCGAGGACCCGCACGGCGACGACGTTTCGGCTCGATGCCAACGCCTCACGCACGCGGATCGAACCGCGCCACTCGCCGTCGGCATTGCGCGGTGACCAGTCGTTGCCGTCGTGCATCTGAAAAACTGTGGGACTGTCGAGGTAGACACTCGCCGGGCTGATCAGCCGTTCTTCGAGAGCACCCGCATAAACCAAGGTCTTGAATGCGGAACCGGTCTGTCGGCGGGCCTGGATGGCATGGTTGTACTCACTGGTTTCAAAGTCGTAGCCGCCGACCATCGCCTTGATCTCACGGGTCATCGGGTCCAGGGAGATGACCGCCGCTTCCGCACTGGTCTCAAAACGGATATCGATCGGCTCTGCGGAATCCTCACTGACCGTGGCCGTGGGGTGGACCCGAATGATGTCACCGCGCTCAAAGGCCTCGTCGATGGACTGGCGATCTGACCCCTCCCCTAAAATTCGGGTTTCAGGGTGGATGATCAGATCGGCGCTGTAGGGGCCGACTCGAGCCTGTACCCGGGGATCGTCTCCGTCGTCGACATCGGTGACCACCGCTTCGTAGACGTCCGTCGCTTGCAGTACGGAGCCAATTTCACGGGCCTGATCGTCGATATAGTCGTCGATGTCGTCTTCTTCGATGTGGTCGACGGGCTTGAAGAAGTCGCGGCGTTGATCGTAGTCGCGCAGTCCAGCACGGGCCGCCCGTTCGGCGGCCTGTTGTTTTTCCAGATCCAGCGTGGTGTGAATGCGCAGGCCCCCGGTAAATAGTGCTTCGCTTCCATATTCATCGCGAATATGCTGGCGGATGTATTCCGTAAAGTACGGTGCCGTTCCGAGATAGGGATGGGTCTCGGTCAGCGGCTGAGTCTCGATGTCGGCTTCAATGCCTTCTCGGTAGGTCCCCTCGTTGATCCATCCATTTTCCCACATCTGGCGCAGTACGTAGGCCCGGCGTTGCTTGGCGCGCTCCATATTGCGAAGCGGACTGGCCCCCTCGGGTCCGGCGGTCATCCCCGCCAGCAAGGCCGCCTCTTCGACATCGAGCTCGTCCACCGTTTTGCCGAAGTAAAATCGCGCCGCCTCCACAATGCCGTTGTTTCCATGGCCCAGGTAGATGGTGTTGAGGTACATGTACAGAATGTCTTCTTTGGACAAATTCTGTTCCAGTTCTCGGGCCAGGATGATCTCCTGGATCTTGCGCTCGTAGGCGCGCTCCGGTGTCAGCACAATATTTTTGATGAGCTGCTGGGTGATCGTCGATGTCCCGCGCATGCCCTGGTCGTAGCGAAACGCAAAATAGACGGCGCGAACCATTCCCAGGTAGTCAATGCCGTCGTGCTGCATAAAGTCGCTGTCTTCGGCGGCCAAAAAGGCCTTTTGGACATCCGTCGGAATATCCTCCAGATCGATGAGGGTGCGCCGCTCTCCGGGGGTGTGAAATTCAGCGATCAACTCGCCATTGCTGGTAAATACCTGCGACAATTCCGGAGGATCGTAGTCTTCGCGCTCCATCAATTCCGGCAGATCTCGGCCGTAGTAGTAAAATAATCCGGCCACACCGGCGACACCGGTGATTCCGACCAGAACCACGGCCACGACGAGCCACTTGAGGAGGCCAAAGAGTCTGCTTTTGATGGTATTGGTCTTCGAGGAGGGTTGGCGGCTGGCCATGGCAATCCCTGATGAGGCGAAATCAATGCCAGAACTTCCAACCGAACCGAACGGTTATTGCATTCCGTCGGTAGTAGGTTTCGGCTCGTCCGTTGCGGTACTTACAACGTCGGCGGACGGGACGAAGCAGAGGTTCTGGAGGTGCGGATGCGCCCCCCGACAGGGGAGTGACGAATCCGTAGAGATTCAAAAACTAGGGTAGGTCGAAACCCGGCAGTGTCAAGGATTAGACGGTGGCCAGTGCCCCCTGGTACGACGGTGGTATTCGGTATCGATTCCCGATCGGACAGGGGGATGGGCGTATCGACTCCAGGGGGCGCCGGAGCCGGCTTCGATACACCACACCGGGGCTGTACACTTGTCAAGATTCGTGTCGACAATTACTCCGGTGCGTCCACGACTTGCTCTCAACCGCTGTGTCCAGATTGCCCACTGTCCTGCGCATCGGTATCGCTTTGGAAAGGCCATGACCGTAGAACTCACTCAGAATGACTCGGCGACGCTCGCGATCGAAGAGGCGGCGTCTGAACTCGGCGAACTCCGGACAAACGTGGCCTCTGTATTTCGCGGTAAACCGCAGGTCGTTCGGTGGACCATAGCCAGTATTGTTGCCGGTGGACATATTCTCCTGGAAGACGTGCCCGGCGTTGGCAAAACGACGCTGGCACTGGCCATGGCAAAGAGTCTCGGACTCTCCTTTAAACGCATTCAATTTACGAGCGACCTGCTTCCCGGAGATATTGTCGGGGTTTCGGTCTATTCGTCGGAATCGGGGGAGTTTGATTTCCGACCGGGCCCCATCTTTGCCGGGTTGGTGCTGGCCGATGAAATTAATCGAACCACGCCGCGAACTCAGTCGGCGCTGTTGGAGGCAATGAGTGAGGGCAGTGTCAGTGTCGACGATAAGACGCGGTCACTGCCGCAGCCCTTTATCGTCATGGCCACCCAGAATCCACTCGATCACCACGGAACGTACCCCCTTCCGGAGAGCCAACTCGACCGGTTTATGGTCCGACTCTCCATTGGATATCCGGAGCGTCAAGTCGAGCGCTCGATCTTGCTTGAGCGCGGCATCGACGAACCGGTCGACGATCTGGACTCGGTCACCGACGCGTCCCGACTCCAACAGATCAAAAACACGGCGTCCACCGTCGATGTCGACGAACGGGTCGTCGATTATATCCTGCGAGTCGTCGAGAAGACACGGGAACACCCCGATGTGCGGATTGGCGTAAGTACTCGTGGGGCGCTGGCTGTGGTGCGCCTGATGAAGGCGATAGCGCTCATGGAGGGACGAGACTACGCCATACCCGACGACGCCCGTGAAGTCGTTGTTCCCTGTCTGGCGCACCGCCTCAGTCTGAAGTCCGGCGATCAAGACCAGAATGCTTCGCAGGCCATCATCGACAGCATTCTCAATGACGTCGAGATTCCGACCTGAAATGCCGAGTGGCCACAGGAGCGAGGCGGGCAGTCCGGCCTACAGGTTTTGAAGCTCAGAGAGGATGTTGTCGAAGGCGTCCGCTGCCCGCGATCTGTCGTCGTTGTCAATAGGACGTCCTCCAAAGCGCATCCCGAGATACAGGGACCGGAAGACCTGAATGTCGGCGTGACACTCCGGGAGTTGTCGCGAAAGCCGATCCAGAAATGCCCCGGGGCCTTCGTCGGTGCGCCGACCGAGATCGCGGCGGGTTGCGGCGTCTTCGAGTGTTTCAAAATGGGATCGAAGTTGCGACCGCGGCGAATTCGCCGCGATATGTCGGCCCACAGGGATGCTCAGACCGGCAGCGAGAATCGACAACCCACCGGCGACCATCCAGTTCAGGCTCCAGTTCTGGAACCATCCGGTCCACAGTACGGTCATAGCGAGGCCGGCGGTCAACACCAATATGAAGCGCGTCCTCATGACGCCTCGCCTAGAGCGGCTGTACAGCAACGTGGCGATGACCAGGACCATCCATCCGGTCCAGAAGAATACGTCTCGAAGGGGAATGGACGATTCGTCGTCGGTGTCTTCGTCGGCATCCGGCTCCGGAGCACCGGCGGCGATGGAGCGGCCAATATCGCGGACCAGCGACACCTGACTATCGAGGTCGTAGTCCACAAACCAGATCGCCCATCCCCGACGCATCGCATCCAGGGTATCCGAAACAGCTCGTACTACGGTGCTGCGCTCCAAAAACGCGCTTTCAATCGGCGGTGTCGGGTCGACGGGCACCCAACCGAGGTCGGGGATATAGATCTCAACCCAGGCATGGGCATCTCCCTGGCGCACGGTCAGATAATCGCCTACGTCGTTCCAGCTTCCGCCGAGAAAACCGGTCACCATCCGGGTTGGGACGCCGGCTTCGCGAAGCATGATGGTTGCCGCTGTCGCGTAGTATTCGCAGTGGCCGCGCTGGTGATCGAAGACGAATTCCGTGATGGCGTCGTCGCCTTCGATCTCCGGCAGATCGGTGGTGTACTCAAAATTTCGCTGAAAATAGGTCTCGATTGCTTCCGCTTTGGCGTAGCGCGAAGAGGCGTCGGCGGTCAGTTGTTGTGCCAGTTCTTGAAGCCGCCGATCCTGGTTGGGAGTCTGGAGGTAGCGCAGCTTGGTATCGCCGTCGAGATCGCTACCGGATTGGCGGCGGAGTTCCGATTCTGGAGGAGGAGCTTGAAGCGTCAATTGGTAGCTGAGAGCCGTGTTATCATCGAGGTCGTGGTAGACATCGTCGTATGCGTCGTAGTCCAGTTGTGGGCCTCCCGTATCCCACATCGGGCGGGAGTCGGCATCGCCATCGCCGAGCCGAATTTCGGTCGTTGGCCAGATGGTGGGAATCGCATCGGTGGACATCGGTTCCAGTTCGATGTCCACCGTGCGCGAATCGGCGTCGTCAAAGGTCTGTCGAAGCGCTGGTGTATATAAAAAATCCGTGTCGTAGCGACGCGATGTCGAGTAGGGCGCGGAACTTCGCGTCTCCTCGTTCTGGCGGCTCCAGCTGGCTCCATCGAAGTGATCGAAGGTTCGGGTTCTCCATCGGTACGACCGATAGTCAGACGGTTGGTCTCCATCGAATTCCACGCGCATCGCCACCGCCGGATTCTCTCGAATGGTACCGTGCTCGCCGACCTGGACCTCGTCGTCGAACCCGGCAATCGAAATACTGTTTCGCGATGGATCACTAAAAAAGCCGAGCCCGATACGGGGGAAGGCAAAGAAGATGAGTACCGACGATACACAGACCAGGATGCTGATGGTGGCGAGCACCGATACATAGTAGGCGTCGAATGGCGATGATCGGCGCTTTTTTAGCCCGGAGTGTTGTTCGGCTTCCGTTTTGAGATGAAGGAGCGCAAGCCCGAATGTGCCGGTCAGCACGTAGGCCACGAAGATGACGCCGTAAATGAATTGAGAATTGATCTCGCTGGCGCCGGCCATGCTCAAAAATGATAGTGCGTAAATCTGTAGTTCGTCGCGTGGCCCCTGTCGACTACATAGCTTGATCACCGTCAATACCAGTACGAACTGGAGACCAATAACGATGATATTGAGCGCCGGGTTCAGCAAGTATTGCAGGATCGAACCCAACAAGACGAGTACGATCAACGCGTTCCACCAGTTGTTGTGGGACGCCTTCCCGAGTTGCGATGCGTGAAAGAAATAGGCCGCTGCGAGGGCGATGGGAAATCCGATGATCAACCACGCCGGAACTCCGCCGCCGGTGGCGACGGCGACATAGCTCAGTAGTACCGACAGATGCAAAAAGACACTGTGTAGACCGGTCAGCCGGCGAGTAATGTCGATCATGAGCTTCCCTCGGAGCCCGGAGCAGTGAGTTCGTCGATGCCCAATGTCGTTGCCGTGGCATCCTCGGAGAGCATGGGCTGAAAGCCAATCTCGATGATGCTTCCGTCAAACGAGTCGGGCCAGGGCGGAGCCGGAGATGACGAGGGCTGCAATTCAATGACCGCAAGATGCCGCAACAAGCCTTCGATCCCGTCGGTCGCGGTGGCTTCGATGTGTTGTCCGGGACTGGTTAATTCGGTGGTATAGCCGCGCTGGTCGAGGCGTCGGATCAGGCCAGCCAGATGGCGGATGGCCAATTCGAACTGTCGATGGTCGTCGTCGGTGATCTCGTCGCCGGGAGCCCGATTATCGAGGACGATGAGCAGGGAGTGGCGGTGACGTGCTTCGGTCTCTCGAACCACCGGTTCACCGCGTCGTGCCGTACTCTTCCAGTGGATCAATCGCTGGTCTTCGCCGGGGCGATACTGGCGCAGACCGTAGAACTCCTCGCCGCGGCCCCGGCGATTGGTCGCCGAGTCGCCCCATTCGGACTCCAGCCGCCCCAGCCAGTCGTGAGCCTCCACCGGCTCCGGGAATACGGTCAATTCGACGGGGTCCTGTAATCTGCGTGTCTTTTCAAAAAGCCCAAAGGGGAATCGCGTCTTGAGTTGGATCCCCGGCAATCGGTACTCGCCGCGCTGGCTCAACTGGTAGTGCGCCGTCAGCCGCGACGTCTGATGTGCTTCCAACCGCAGGCAATATGCCTCGGCAAGTGAGGCTCGGCGTTCCGCCGTTTGACTCCGCCAGAACATCCACCATGGAATCGTCTCCGGGCCCACCTGTTGGCCGGTCCTAGGCCCGGCGACAACCAGCGGATTTTGTTCCGACGTCTCCACACTGAGCGCGGGCCACCATCCATTGTTTTGGAGATGGAAAAAACCCGACGCCCGTTGATTAGCGTACAGCCGCCGCGGGAGTCGACGCCGGACCGACAGATTTCGCAGTACGGCCTCACTCAACACCCCGCTGGCCGTGATCAATGAAAGCATCATTCCCAGCAGGAGAAATAACAGATTATTGCCGGTGTTGATCGCCCCGAATCCCACCGCCAAAGTCATCAGAATAAAGAACTTCCCGGCACGCGTCACCGACAACAAACGGGGAGGCCTCAGCCGGCGTCGCAGCCTATCCAACAGACTGTCCGACCTCGACGCACCATCAGATTGCATGGACAACGAATAACGGGGAGATGCCATGTATCTACCTGGGATCGAGAATGGAGGGCGCACGGGAAATCGCGACAAGAAATTTAACGGTTCGCGTACAGCCGGTCCAGCAGCAGGAGACATCACGTGGAAAAAGCGTGTCCAAAATTGGTGGTTTCACCCGCCATTTTACCCAATCTCCACCCACCGAGGGGCTGACATTCACCCCATTTTTCGGCCTCATATCCAGTTTTGGGCGCCATCTATTTCCACCCTCATTTTCCACGGCCTACCGCGGCATTTTTCTCGTCGTAGTGTCACTGGACCTTGAGAGTATTCTGCCGACCAGAAGTCACAGAATTGACACGGGCATTGCATCGAAGAAATCGAAAAACTGAGGCCCCATTTTCGCCCCTCTTCCACCCACCGAGGGGCTGACATTCACCCCATTTTTCGGCCTCATATCCAGTTTT
>CAYUPT010000024.1:0-16066 GCA_964446725.1 uncultured Bradymonadales bacterium
CTCTGGCCCTCGATGGCGGTGATAACGCGGCGCTGGCGGTGCAGCCGCGATTGGCTTCGGAGGGCGTCCGACTGGCTCTTCGACAGGATTTCGTGCCCCGCGATTACACCCTTTCGGGGCGGGCCAGCGAGGGCGGTCCCATTGCGGCGGTCGTCGACGGCTTCGACGCCGCAGCCCATGACCGAGACCGCAATGCGCTGGCTCTGGGACTCGATTTTCGCCTCTTTAATTACCGGAGCAATCTGGCCTGTTATTCGATGATGGGTCAGACGACGAGTCGATTCGCCATTTCGGACGGCGAGGTCCAACTCGACGTGGAAGATGTCGAGTTCAGCGGCCCCACCGGGCTTGTGGAGGCCGCCAACTGGGGCTCGGCGCAATTCGTCGAGCACTCCCAGGGATTGATTCAGGGCTCGCTCGACGACGGCGCGATCTCCATTCCGGAGGCCCGCTTCCAGATGAGTCCCCAGCGCGTCGGCATCGACGCCGGAATGGTCGTGGTACGGGGGATGGGATCGTCGTAACGCCGGTGGCGGCGCGCTGATTTGTGAAATTGCCGCCGTCGATCAGTCGTTTCTGCTTTCGGTAGATGACAGGCTGGATCCACGTCGAATCAGTGCCTTGCCATGGCCTCGGGGCTGTGTTAGGTGCAGTCGGCCAAATTCACACGCCCTCCGACGGAGAACCCGGGTGCTTCGAATGGCGCATTGGATGCGCGGATCGAGGTGGGATTTCGAAGGATGACGAGGGCGGAGGAATAACAAATTTTCATACAACAGGAACGAACATGACTCAGGTAACCATGAGAGACCTGCTTGAAGCAGGTGTACACTTCGGCCATCAGACCAATCGCTGGGATCCGAAAATGCGCCCCTATATCTTCGGGGAGCGCAACGGAATTCACATCGTCGATCTCAGTCAGACGGTCAAGATGTTTGCCGATGCCTACGAATTTGCCGCCGGCGTCGCCGGAAGTGGCAAGTCGATCATTTTTGTGGGCACCAAAAAACAGGCCCAGGACGCGATTCTCGAGCAATCGGAACGCGCCAATCAACACTACGTCATCAATCGCTGGCTCGGCGGGATGATGACCAACTTTTCGACGATGCGTAAGTCGATCGAAAAGCTCGAGGAGCTGGACAAGATGTCCAAGGACGGCTCCTACGCCAAGTACACCAAAAAAGAGGTGTTGTTGTTCGAGCGTGAGAAAGCTCGACTGGAAAATAACGTCGGTGGTATCCGGGGCCTCAACGGACTTCCCGGAGCGCTATTCGTCGTCGATCCTCATAAAGAGGACATCGCCATTCGGGAAGCCAACAAGCTGGGCATCCCGACGATCGCCGTCTGCGATACCAACTGCAATCCGGACCGCATCGACTATCCGATTCCCGGAAATGACGACGCCATCCGCGCGATCCGACTCTTTTCGTCGGCCATCGCCGAGGCCTGTCTGGAGGGCACGAAAGCCGCCAGCAAGCAGCGCGAAGAGAGCGCGCTGGAGGCCGCCAAGGAAGCCGAAGAATTTACGGCGACGACGGACGACAAAAAGGACGTGGAAGTCCAGAAGGTCAAGCGACCCGAACAGGAAGACGGCGAATCGGCCGACAAGGCCAACGCCGACTGATTGGACGCCGCCGACCGCCGGTTCGAGCCCGGCGGTCGGATTCGATGGAATGTATCGGTCGCTCTGTGTATTGGAGCAACGCGGCGCCTGCCACCGTCTCCTACGGCGGGTACGACCACGTGGGCGCCGTCGACCGGTGACATCGAGTGCGACCGGCTGTGACCGGCCGCGTCGCGACCACGACAAGCCAGACCCATCCGAAACCAAGTTGTAGCGCAACCGAAAGGAGCATCCGATGGCGATTTCTGCCAAAGACGTCAAAGAACTACGGGAACTATCCGGCGCCGGGATCATGGATTGCAAAAAAGCACTCCAGGAATCCGACGGTGATATCGATGAGGCGATGTCCTATCTGCAGAAAAAGGGCGAAGCGGCAGCCGAGAAAAAGGCCGGCCGAACGGCCGCCGAAGGGCTCGTCGAGACCTGGGTCGACGACGACCTCAGCGCAGCGGTGATGGTCGAGGTCAATTGCGAAACGGACTTCGTGTCCCAAAACGACAAATTTCAGGCCTTCGTCGACACCATTTTGGAGACCATCGAGGTCTCCAATGCCTCGTCCGTCGAGGAATTGCAGGACGTCGCTGCCGTGGGCTCGGAAAAGAGCGTCAGTGACTACATCGCCGAGCAGATCACGACGATCGGCGAAAATATCAAGGTCCGACGTTTTGTCCGATTCGATGTCGATGACGGACTATTCGGGGCCTACGTCCACGCCGGCGGCCAGATCGGTGTGATCGTGCGAACCGAACTCGACGACGGCGCCGACCGCGACGAGGCGCTGACATTCGCCCGCGATGTCGCCATGCACGTGGCGGCCATGAATCCCGGCTACCTTCGAGAAGACGATATCCCGGAGGCCGACGAGGAAGCCCAGCGCGAGATCCTTCGCGCCCAGGCCGAAGAGATGGACAAGCCCGATCCGGTCATCGAAAAGATCGTCACCGGTCGACTCCAGAAGTGGCGCTCGGAGAATGTGCTCGTCAATCAGCCCTTCGTCAAAGACTCCGATACCGACGTCGGTGAGTTGGAAGACGACATCGACGGCGTCTCCCTTCACAGCTTCGTGCGATACGAAGTCGGTGAGGGCATCGAGGACGACGACGAGAAGAGTCTGAGCGAAGAAGTTGCCGAGCAACTTCGAGGCTCCTAACAGGCCCTGAGGGCGCCCGAGAGGGCGCCTTTTTTTGTGCCCCCGTTCTCGAAACAACGGGGTCGGCATCATATCGATTGTCATCGGAGGCGCGTGCTTATGAGCGACCCAGAATACCAACGGGTATTGATCAAGTTGTCGGGAGAGGCCCTGCAGGGCGATCAGGGACACGGTATTTCGCCGGAATCACTGGAGGGCTTTGCCCGAGAAATTGCCGAGATTCAGCAGACGGGCGTCGAAGTGGCGATTGTCATCGGCGGCGGCAATATCTTTCGCGGGGTCGCCGGCAGTACAGCGGGAATGGATCGGGCCTCGGCGGACTATATGGGCATGCTGGCGACGGTCATTAATGGGCTGGCGCTGCAGGACGCCATCGAACAATGCGGGGTGCCGACCCGGGTCCAGACGGCACTGGAGATCAAAGAGGTCGCCGAGCCGTATATCCGCCGGCGCGCCACCCGTCATCTCGAGAAGGGCCGTGTCGTCATCTTCGGGGCCGGCACGGGCAATCCGTACGTTACGACCGATACGGCGGCCGCACTTCGGGCGATGGAATGTCATGCCGAAGTGATTCTCAAGGCCACCAACGTCGATGGAGTTTACGACGCCGACCCCCAGGAAGATCCGTCGGCCCAACGCTTCGATCGGTTGACTTATATCGACGTATTGTCGGAAAATTTGAGGGTCATGGATTCGACGGCGGTTAGTTTGTGCATGGATAATGACCTGCCGATCATCGTCTTCGACCTCAATCGTCCGGGCAATATGCGGCGGGTGGTCTTCGGAAGTGATATCGGGACCTGGATCGGTCCGAAATAAGGGGCTGCTCATTATTCGGTGATGCCCGGTTGTCACGGAATCTAGAATTCGAAATCCAATACTTTGCGACGTCTCGACGGCCCTTCTCTAAAAGAAGTGCCGACCGACGTTCCACAGGAGGTTTCAATGGTTGACAACGTAATGGACGATCTTCGCCAGGAGTTTGAATCGACGCTGACTCAATTCAAAAAAGAGTTGGCCAAAATTCGGACCGGTCGCGCCAATGTTGGCATGCTCGACGGGATCAACGTCGAGTACTACGGAGAAGCGACGCCGCTCAATCAGGTCGCTACGCTCCGCGTGCCGGAACCGAGGTTGATCACCATTCAGCCCTGGGAAAAGTCGATGATCGAAGACATCGAAAAGGCGATTCTGGAGTCCGATCTGGGACTCAATCCCTCCAATGATGGCACGATCATCCGGGTGCCGATTCCGGCGCTCAGCGGTGAGCGGCGCGAGGAATTGGTCAAGATGGCCGGAACCCTGGCCGAAGACCATCGAATCAAGCTGCGCAATCAGCGCCGCGAAGCCAATGACGTGGTCAAAAAAGCGGAAAACAACTCCGAGATCACCGAAGACGATAAACACCGCTTCTTCGACGATATCGATGATCTGACCGACGAGTACACCGACAAAATCGACAGCCTTCTGGAACAAAAAGAAGAGAAGATCCGCGCGGTGTAACCCTCTGGGTTTGTAGGCCTCTGTGGATCAATTCCAGAACAGGGCCACGAGCAGGGCGACGGTGGCCACGACGGCCGTGACACTGACGACCAGCAGTCCAATTTCGATGGCGCCTAAACCGGTGTCGGTAGCGACGTTTTCGTCGTCCGACACCGGTTTTTTGTTGCGATGGCGCTCCTCTTCGGTGGAGTCCGGCGAGCGGGGGGCCGGATCGTCGGAGGCCGGAGATGAGGGGCCATCGGAGTTGTCGTTTTCGACGGTGTTGCGGCGTTCGACGGGAGTATCGGCGTTCGACGGCGGGTTGGTATCGCCCGATGCTCCGTCGATGATCTCCAGCGTTGATTCCAGGGGATCGAAGTAGAGCAACTCGATGCTGCCGATGACGAAGCGATCGCCGCTTCGGAGGCGGCGTCGTTCTTCGATGGGGCGCCGATCGAATTCGATGCCGGCGGTTTCGGGGACCAGCCAGCAGGCGGAATCGCGCCAGTGAACAGCGGCCACCTGGGCCGGGAAATCCGATAATTCGAGGGGGACGTCGCAGTCGGAATCGGTGCCGATGATACATTGTTGTCGGCCGGGCTCGACGTGAAAGCGCCGGCCGGTGCCGGGGCCACTGAGAATCTCGAAGAACGGTCGGGTCTGTTCATCTTCGGACTGGCGGACGGCGTCGTCGACCATCTGCCGAAGCTGCGTCGAGGAGCGAGCCATCGTAAAGCCGGTGTCGGCATCGGGACCGATGCAGCGCAGGTTGATGCGCAATTCGCCAATTTGGAGTTCCACCGGTAACCCGGCGCATAACGACTGGCCGGAGGGGATGCGGCGATCGCCGATATGAGTGCCGTTGGTGCTCTCCAGATCGCGGATCGTCAGTGTGGAGTCGTCGGCGGACTCGATGACGGCGTGGCGTCCGGAGACCGATGGATACGGAAGGGGGAGGTCGTTGTGGAGATTGCGACCCAGGGAAAATGGGAAGCGGTCTGCGAGAATGTTGCGCGGTGGCGATCCGTCAGGTGGCGTGACGGTCAATTCCAGGCAGGTCATGCCATTGTCCGTCCCCCGGGTACTACGGGGGAGTAGTGAGCGGTGATCGCAGCGTGTGCGTCGTCTTGTGGCCCGGCGCCGTCGCCGAAGTGGTCATCGGCGATGGAGGCCACGAAAAGTCTAAATCCAACCCAGAAAATGGGCAATGACGCCGGCGGCGAAAATCACAAAGAAGATAATGGCCGCGGCCTCCAGGCCCGTCGAGCGCATCTCGCGGCGAACCTGGCGTGCCCGCCGGGCTTCGTCGTCGCGCAGATCGACGAGGGGGCCGTCGCCGAATGCGTATTCGAATGCGCAGTCGGCTTCCCGCTCGAAAAACTGGCGGTCGCCGTCGGTCATATGTTGGCCCGTGGTCTGGATGCGGTAGCGCAGGACCGGGCCCGATGCGTCGCCGTCGATGACGATCCGGGTTCGGAGTTTGGTCATCGTCGAGGTCCACCAGCCGGCGTGGGGCGTGCCGCGTTCGACGGCGAGGACGTCGGCGTCGCCGTCGACCCGGTAGCCGTTGTGGCGAAAAAACTCCAACAGCTCGTCGGGGGCGAAGTCCTCGTCGGCGCCATCTTCAAAGTGAAATGTCGGTTCGTGGTAAGTCACAAAAACGGGCGCTCTGTGTTGTGTGCAACCGGTCCGCCTATCGAGGAGAACCGGAGTATTATACCCTGTAGCTGACGGAACGAACGGTGGGCCGGGACGACTGGAGTCGACGCTGGCGCACCGACCACATTAGCACAGTATCCCGAGGCGTGACCAATATCGACGCCTCAACGCCTGACACCACCAAACCAGACACGGGAGATGCGATGATTGAACAGATCGACCATATCGGCATTGCAGTGCATTCTATCGAGGAGAGCGAGGCGCTGTATCGGGATGTGTTGGGCCTGGAGTACGAGGGCACGGAGGTCGTCGACGACCAGGGCGTCCGGGTTGCGTTTTACCGCGCCGGGGAGGCGATGATCGAGCTGATCGAACCGGTTGATGACGACAGTCCCATCGCCCGTCATCTCGACAAACGAGGGCCCGGAATTCATCACCTGGCGCTTCGCTGCGATGATATTGAGGGGACGCGAGACGAGGTCTCCGAGTCGGGGATCCGACTGCTCAGTGACAAACCGCGCGACGGGGCTCACGGAAAATTGATCTCTTTTTTGCACCCCGGTGATACGGGGAAGGTCTTACTGGAGTTGACCCAGCGAAAAAGCGGTGATTGACCGTATGAGCGGTGGGTGAGCGGAGGATGTTGCCGGGCGCCACCGGACGCCTTCTGTGCGGTGTGTACGGCGACGCGAGAGTCGCGCAGTGGGATTGAAAACTTGAAATAGTTTCGATCTCGTCAAACGTTGTCGATATAGCCGAAGAGGTGGGAATAGATGATTCCCCAATAGAATTACGGTCTGTATGCCCGACCGCATCGGAAGTTCCGGTGTGGACTCGGATCGACGCCCGGATGCCGACAGCAGTCGCCGCCCCCGGTGTGTCGATCAGTGCCAACGGTTCGCATCGAGACGGCGGCGGACCACGATCCTCGAGAAGACTTCGCGAGACGTCAGGAGAAGAGATTACATGAGCGCAAATGACAGCCTGCTACACTCCATCAGTCAGCACCACGATATTGACGAATACCAGGATCTGCACTGGGAAGGCAGTTTCGAGGATTACCTCAACGTGGTGCGTCAAAATCCAAAGGTTACGCGCAATGCGTACCAGCGGATCTACGACATGATTATGTCGTATGGAACCGAAGAATACATCGACAATAAAAAGAAAATCGTCCGCTACAATTTCTTTAAAGACGAGGTCGGCGAGGGCGAAGACGCCATCTACGGCCTCGACATTCCCCTGATGCGGCTGGTCAACGTCTTTAAGGCGGCGGCCAACGAATACGGGACCGAAAAGCGGATCATCCTGTTGCACGGTCCGGTCGGAAGCTCCAAATCGACCATCGTTCGCCTGCTCAAAAAGGGCCTGGAGGACTACACCCGCACCGAAGACGGGCGGTTGTACACCTTTTCGTGGGTCATGCCCGAAGAGCTCCAGCACCTGACGGGCGGCCAGGAGGAATTCCCGGATCCGATGAACGAAGATCCGCTCAAACTCATCCCCAGCGAGTGGCGCGAAGAGGCCATCGAAGAGCTGGGCCTCAACGAAGGCGACAGCGACTACAAGGTCAAAGTCCCCGGCGATCTCAACCCGGCGAGCCGCTTTATTTTCCGGGAGTTGATGCGCCACTACGACGGCGACTGGACCCGGGTGATGGAGCATGTCCGAGTGCGGCGTCTGTTGTTTAGCGAAAAGGACCGCGTCGGGATCGGGACCTTCCAGCCCAAGGATGAGAAAAACCAGGATTCGACGGAATTGACCGGCGATATCAACTACCGAAAAATTGCCATCTACGGGTCGGATTCCGATCCCAGGGCCTTTAATTTCGATGGCGAATTCTGTGTGGCCAACCGCGGGATCATCGAGTTTGTCGAGATCCTCAAGCTCGATGTCGCCTTTTTGTACGACCTTCTGGGCGCCACGCAGGAGCGCAAGATCAAACCCAAGAAGTTTGCCCAGACCGATATCGACGAGGTCATCATCGGCCATACCAACGAGCCGGAGTACCGGAAGTTGTTGGGCAACGAGTATATGGAGGCGCTGCGGGACCGAACCGTCAAGATCGATATTCCGTACATCACGAAGTTCAACGAAGAGATCCGCATCTACAAAAAGGATTTCACCAACGAGAAGGTCCGGGGCAAGCATATTGCACCGCATACCATCGAGATGGCGGCGATGTGGGCAGTGCTGACGCGCCTGGAGGATCCGAAAAAACACGATTTGACGCTGCTTCAGAAATTGAAGCTATACGACGGCAAGTCGTTGACCGGCTACACCCAGGATAACGTCAAGGAGTTGCGAAAGGAGACCGACCGCGAGGGACTGGGCGGCATCAGCCCCCGGTATATCCAGGACAAGCTGTCGAATGCCCTGGTCAGCGACAAGACCGAAAGCAGTATTAACCCCTTTCTGGTGCTCAACGAGCTGGAGTCGGGACTCGAAAACCACGGCCTGATCAACTCCGAAGAAGAGCGCAACCGCTATCAGGAGCTTCTGGCGGTGGTCAAACAGGAGTACGAGGACATCGTCAAAAATGAAGTCCAGCGCGCCATTTCGGCCGATGAAGAGGCGATTGCCAAGCTGTGCGCCAACTACATCGACAACCTCAAGGCCTATACCCAAAAGGAGAAGGTCCGCAACAAGTACACCGGCCAGTACGAGGAGCCCGATGAGCGATTGATGCGCTCCATCGAAGAGAAGATCGATATTCCGGAGAGTCGCAAAGACGATTTCCGCCGGGAGATCATGAACTACATCGGGGCGTTGGCCATCGAGGGCGAGCAATTTACCTATCGAACCAACGAGCGGCTTCGAAAAGCACTGGAGCTGAAGCTCTTCGAGGACCAGAAAGACTCCATCAAACTGGCCAGCGTCGTCTCCAATGTCGTCGACAAGGAGACCCAGGAGAAGATCGACGTCGTCAAAAAGCGTCTGATCCGCGACTACGGCTACAACGAGGAGTCGGCGACGGATGTGCTCAATTTCGTGGCCAGTATCTTTGCCCGAGGTGATTCCAAAAAAGAGCAAGCGGACTGACGCCTTGTTGAGTTGCCTATCATCTGTGGCGGTGCGCCCGCGGTTTGGGCGCATCGCCCGATGATGAAGCGAACTGGGAGAATATGAGTAATTTCAACAAAATTAAGCAGGATCATCGCCGCTTCAAAAAGATTGTGCGCGGCAAGATCAAGCGCAACCTTCGCAAGTACATGAGCGAAGGCGAGATCACCGGCAAGCAGGGCGGAGAAGTCGTCAAGGTGCCGCTTCCGCGCATCGACATTCCCCGGTTTCGCTTCGACCAGAAGCAAAAGGGCGGTGTCGGCCAGGGCGAAGGCGAGGTCGGCGACAGCATCGGTGAGGGCGAAGAGGCGCCCGGCGAGCCCGGAGAGGCCGGAAGCCAGGAGGGCGAACACGGGGTGGAGGCCGACGTGTCGATCGACGAACTCGCCGAGATCATGGGCGAGGAACTCGAACTACCCAATATCGAGCCCAAAGGTGTCAAAAAGCTGGAGACGGTCCGCGAGAAGTACTCCGGTATCCGCCAGACCGGCCCCGAGAGTCTGCGCCACTTCAAGCGCACCTATAAGGCGGCACTCAAGCGCATGATCTCGAGCGGGACCTACGATCCGGACGACCCGGTGATCATTCCCATCAAAGACGATATGCGCTACCGGTCCTGGAAGGAGACCAAACTTCCGGAATCCAACGCGCTGATCGTTTACATGATGGATGTCTCGGGGTCGATGGGCGATGAGCAAAAAGAGATTGTGCGCATCGAATCCTTCTGGATCGACACCTGGCTTCGAAGTCAGTACGAGGGCATCGAGAGCCGCTATATCATCCACGATGCGACGGCCCGGGAAGTCGACCGCGACACCTTTTTTCGGACCCGGGAATCCGGTGGCACCATGATCTCGAGTGCCTACAATCTGGCCCATCAGATTCTGGAGGAGGAGTACGCCATCGAGGAGTGGAACGTCTATCTCTTTCACTTCTCGGATGGCGACAACTGGTCGGTCGACGATACCTCCGAGTGTATGACCATGCTCAACAGCGGTCTTTTGCCGCGGGCCAATCTATTTTGCTACGGCCAGGTCGAGTCGCCGTATGGCTCCGGCCAGTTTATCAAGGATATCCTGGAGCAATTCGAGGACCACGAACGGGTGACGACCTCGGAGATCAAAGACCGGGATGCCATCTACGACTCGATTAAAGAATTCCTGGGCAAGGGATTGTAACGCTCAATGCGAGGCACTATGAAACAGATACCCCCCCATCTACGCGACATCATCTCCGAGATTCGAGAGGTGGCCGTCGACTACGGCCTCGATTTCTTCGAGACCATCTTCGAGATGGTCGACTACAAGCAGATGAATGAAATCGCCGCCTACGGCGGGTTTCCGACTCGCTATCCGCACTGGCGATTCGGCATGGAGTACGACCAGCTGTCAAAGGGGCATACCTACGGCGTCTCTCAGATCTACGAGATGGTCGTCAACAACGATCCGGCCTACGCCTACCTGCTGGAGGGCAATAATCTGGTCGATCAGAAGACGGTCATCGCCCACGTCTACGCCCACGTCGACTTCTTTAAGAACAACTACTATTTCTCGAAGACCAATCGGCGGATGGTCGACGAGATGGCCAATCACGGGGCGCGCATCCGGCGCTACGGCGACGACCAGGGCATCGGCAAGGTCGAGGATTTCATCGACAATTGTCTGTCGATCGACAATCTCATCGACTACCACCGACCCTTTATCGAGCGCAGCGGCGATGAGCCGGAGCCCGAGGACCTTCGGCGGCGGGAAGTGCCGAAGTTTCAGGCCAAAGAGTACATGGACGAGTACATCAACCCCGAAGAGTTTATCAAACAACAGCGCGAGCGCCTCGAAGAAGAGGCCGAGCAGGCCCGGGAATTTCCCCGCGAGCCCCAGCGCGACGTGATGCTCTTTATGCTCGAACACGCGCCGCTGGAGCGATGGGAGGCCGACGTATTGGCGATTATGCGCGAGGAGGCCTACTACTTTGCGCCCCAGGGCCAGACCAAGATCATGAACGAGGGGTGGGCCTCGTACTGGCACTCCAAAATTTTGACCAATGATATTCTCGACGACTCCGAGATCATCGATTTTGCCGACATCAACAGTCGGGTCATGTCGACTTCCAAGGGCCAGCTCAACCCCTACAAACTGGGAGTATCGCTATTTCGAGATATCGAGGAGCGGTGGAATAAGGGCAAATTCGGCAAGGAGTGGGACGAGGTCAATGATCTGGAGCGGCGCGACAGCTGGGACAAGGAGCTGGGGCTGGGTCAGGAGAAGATCTTTCAGGTCCGCAAATTGTACAACGACGTGACGTTTCTCGACGAATTTCTCACCGAGGAATTCGCCGCCGAAAGCAAATTGTTTACCTACGGGTACAACCGCAAAAGTGGGCACTGGGAAATTGAGAGTCGGGAGTTCCAGGAGATCAAACAGAAGCTTCTGAAATCGCGGACCAATTTCGGCCAGCCCTTTATCTACGTGCGAGATGGCAATTTCCGGAATCGCAGCGAGTTGCTGCTGCATCACAAATTCGAGGGCACAGAGCTTCGCCAGGATTACGCGCGAGAAGTGCTCCGAGCGCTGTATCGGATGTGGAAGAGACCGGTCAATATCGAAACGGTCCGCGACGACGAAGGGATCTTGCTATCGTATGACGGTGACGATCACACCGAGAAGGCCCGAGGTTACGAGCCAATTTCGATGTGATTTTTTGCGGTGGCGGAATCGGCCGGTGATATGAGAAGATCGCTTCCGACGCCAATCCGGTGTGCGCGATGTGACGCAACCTGCGGCGTGGATACGCCGACGGGCACGCCGGATCGAGAATGGCTGAGAGTGGTGATCGCAGCAATTGAACGTGATCCCAATCCCCCCGCGTTCCCGAACGCAGATATTTTCGATGAGGCCTTCGCAGGTCGCCGGGAGTCAGACGATGAAGCAGTCCAGTCAGGAAAATGCGTCGACCGCACGTGACTTTTTTGAAGACGCCGCCAGCAAGGTCCGCGATGCGGGCCTTCGGCTGACGCCTCAGCGCAGTGCGATTCTCGAGCTCTTCGACTGCCGGTCGGCCCATATGACGCCGCAGAGTATTTTTGATGCGCTGGAGGACGAGCTGTCGAGTCTATCGCTGGCCACCGTCTACAATAGCCTCGAGGTATTCGAAGAGATCGGTGTCGTCGACAAAATCTGCTCGGAAGATGGTCAGACGTACTTCGATCCCAATACCGAACCCCACCAGCACGCCGTCTGTCAGCAGTGCGGAACGATTTTCGATATCCAGGTGCCGGCCTCGAAGCTCGACGAGCTTTTGGAGATGATGCAACGGCAAAATTCGACGGAGACGGACTTCGATATCGACTCGGTCAATGTCTGGCTCCAGGGATTGTGCGCCGGGTGCCAGTAAACCCGAGAGGCCACCAGGGTGCGACGTCGATCCGAAAGTGAATGAATCCGTGACCGGAGACGTCTCAAACTCGGTACACGGAAGTCGGTACTCAAGACGTTTTTTCGATCGGGCAGTGGCCGGCGACCGCGGTAAATACTTGAGTATTCGGAGCTCGAAGACGACGGTCGTGACCACCGAACAGCACAGATGACAGGTCAGACCGAGCGCTTATTGAGCGCGGAATCAGGATACGGGCCCGCAGCGAGGGTCGAAAACGGAGTCGACGATGCGACCCATAGGCTCGACATTTGTTGTGGCGATTGTGGTGATGGGGTTGATGGTTTCGGGGCCGGTGCTTGCGCAGGAGCGCGACTCCGACGGCACGCGGATGCAGGCCCGCCACGTCGACGTCGGCTCACAACACGTCGATGAGCTTTCTCCGCCGGAGCAGAAAGAGGACTGGCGGATGATTCGACTCGACGAGGACGAACGCGTATCGGTGACGTTGGAGGTCTCATCGGAGGACCGGGAGGCTACGCTGACGTTGACGGATGCCACGGGAGACGAGTTGGCATCGGAGACGGCCGGCGATGATTCGGCGGTGATTACTCGCTCGCTGGAGGCCGGACTCTACTACATCGCTGTGGCATCATCGCAGTCATTGCGATACGAGTTATCCATCGAGTGAAGCCCCGGCGCCAGGACATCGAAGCTACGGCGCCAGGGCGTCGACATTGCGCCGTGGCTGCGGGGCTGGATGGCCGCAGACAGTTGCACGGCGAAGCGGCTTCAGTTGTGACGCCTCTATTGTTCGGTGTAAAACCGGGAACCCCGGTCCCGGATGATTCGATGTGTTTTTAGGGGATTGTGTTGTTGAACGTACTCTGCGGTAGCGACCCGGGTGTGGTGGGCGCCATGGGTTACACGGCCCGCCATTTAACTGAAACAAACGTCTCGACGGCTGATGACGGCATCTTTCGGTCGTTCCTCCTTTGGAGTAGCGCTGCTACGCCTGCAGTCGGATCGACTCGAAATCTGCTCGCCATCATCTCGTCGGTGCCGCGTTTCAGTTAATTGTCTTCCCGTTTAAAGCAGTGTGAATGCGATGATGTGACGATCGAGAGCGAATATTACTGAATGAGGACCATGGTCATGACCGAATATCTGAAGACACTGACACAGCAGGAGCGAGCACTTCTGGAGCGCCACCATTTCGACCCGACGACCTTCGAGAAATTGCGCAATCGCTTTGCCAGCGGTCAGTGGACGACAGAGGACAATCGCATTGACGGAGCCGTCGAGCTTCCCGCCGATGGCGATATTGAGGAGCTTCCCGAAGAGGGCTCTCAGCGACACGATAAACTCGCCGAATTGGGCCGCCGGGCGCTGAAAGCAGGTGAGGTCGGGGCCCTGGTCCTCAATGGCGGGATGGCGACGCGGTTCGGCAGTGTGGTCAAAGGCTGTGTCGACGTCTTCGAAGATCAGTCATTTCTGGGCATCAAATTGGCCGATGCGGCGCGCTGGGAAGCCCCCGTATTGCTGATGAATAGCTTTGCCACCGATGAGCGCACCACAGAGCACCTCCAGGAGCGCGACCACTACGGATTCGACACCGGTCGACTCCTCAGTTTTACTCAGAATATCAGTCTTCGCCTGACGCCGGAGGGCGATATCTTTCGGACCGACTCCGGCGACACGCTGTATGCGCCGGGGCACGGCGATGTGGCGGAAGCGACGCGGCGCGCAGCACTCGATGAATTCCGACAGATGGGTGGCAAATATCTGATGATGTCCAATGTGGACAACGTCCTCGCCAGTCTCGATCCGGTGATCGTGGGAAGTCACATCGAGGCCGTCGAAGAGCGGGGCGTGGAAATGACGGTGGAGGCCGTCGACAACGAGGGCAGTACCGGCGGCGGAATGCCGGCGCGAGTAGACGGGAAATTACAGGTCGTCGAGGCCTTTCGCTTTCCCGAGGACTTCGATGCGTCGTCGATTCCGGTCTATAACACCAATACCTTCATGTTTAACGCCGACGCCCTGGACCGGGACTTCGATCTGACGTGGTTTGTCGTCGAAAAATTCGTCGACGACAGCAAGGCGATTCAATTCGAACGGCTGGCCGGCGAATTGTCGGCCTTTCTCGATGCCCGCTTCCAGGAGGTCCCGCGCCGCGGACCGGAGTCGCGATTCTTGCCCATCAAGCGACGGGAAGACCTGGAGAATAACCGGGAATTTCTCGGTGAGGCCGCCCACTGGGTGTGATATCGCTCAGAAAGGGGGAACACGAAAGAGACAGCCGAAGCCGGAGACGGCTCCGTCTCCATCCGTACCCGAACCCGACAACACAGGGGCGACGCCGTGGGCCCATTATGCCCCGGCGATGCCGCGATGGATGATCAAAGCTCTTCGGGGACGCAGTACGTCGAGGTGCACTCTTCGTCGTCGAGGCAATCCTGGTCGTCATTACAGGACTCAGCGCACATCTCCTGGCCCTGATATTCGACGAGTGTTTCATCTTCGGGGCAGGCCGACTCGGACTCCTGGAGTTCAAAGTCGATCGATTCGGTGCTGCCGGGGCTAAATGACATTTCTCCAGCGTCATCTTCACTTCCGCCGCCGACCTCGGCGCGCATCTCATAGGTGCCCGGCCAGATGGAGCCGATGAAGAATTCGCCGTCCTCATTTGTCGTGGCTGCCATGCGAGCGGTGTCGTCGTTGACCGCCAGTCCACTGGCGAGGGCGCCTTCGACGGGTTCGCCGTCTTCATCTACGACGGTGCCCTCCAAAGTTGCGAATTCATCGTCGTCGGGCCGATTCCACTCCACTTCCGGGCTGACGTCGACATCTTCATCTTCGTATATTGTGATAAATCGCGTCTCGTTGGGGCTCAGTTCCAACGACTGGCCATTGGTCCCGACGTTATCAGGCAGTGCATTGGCCTCGAGTACATAGGAGCCCTCTTGGACGGCCTCGATGCGATAGTATCCGCTGTCACCGACAGTGTTGGCGAAGTAGCGATCTTGTGTGCCGGAGTCCAAAAATACCGTTCCGCCGCCGACGGGATCCCCGTTTTCGTCGACAACAAAGCCCTCGACCATCGCGAAGTCACCATCCTGGCTCGATGAATTTGTCGAGGTTGGGGAGTCATTTCCGCTACCGGGCGACTCGCCGGGACCACCACAGGCGACACCGACAGACGCGACGCAAAATGAGAGGGTGAGTACGAGGAGTTGAGTATATTTTGGCATAGCAGATGGGGTCGGAAGAAGGGGGCAGGCACGTTTAGCGAATGGTAATGGATTTTGTGTAGGTCGTCGAATCGTCCGTTGTATGTTGTCGAACTTTGCTCCCCAACGGCGCAAGGCCGGTTGGGGCCGCGGGGGTTATGAGTGGAAGCGGCGGGGAAGAGACCCCACCGGTTTGACGCCGGTGGTGAATGAGTTTGGCAACATAGAGCCGGTTGGGGCCGCCGGGTGTCGCGGGTTTTATGGAGCGCGGAGAGCTTCTCCGCGGCCGACGACGACCGGGCCCGAGTATGCGAGGGTCCGAGGAGGAGTCGGCATCAATGGGAGGGGGGCACGGTGCGATGGCTCGGCGCCAGGTATTAGTGGAGGCATGAGGTCGCTGGAGACGCCCCTCCGACTTCGGTCGCCTGACGGCTCCCTCAGCCACCTCCCCAATCGAGACGCCAACTCGCCGATGGCGAGTCGGCT
>CAYUPT010000025.1:0-4907 GCA_964446725.1 uncultured Bradymonadales bacterium
ACCCTGGGTGGGTTCGAAGCTCCACAATTCCAGGGGGCCGAGGTAGGTGAAGGCGTCGAATTCGATGGTGCTTCGGTCGTCATCGGTCCACAACTGCAGGTCGGCGGGGCCCGGAGAGGCAGAGGGCGTGGTAAATTCGATGGTCTGATCGTCGATGACATCAAACCCAACCTGGAGTCCGGCGAGGCGGAGCTCATCGACGCCGCTAAAGCCGCTTCCGGTGACAGTGACGTCGTCGCCGCCGGCAGCGTCGCCCTCGGCGGGCGAGAGGCTGTCGATATGCAGCGGCGTATAGAAGGTGAAGGCGTCGGTGGCCGTCAGATTGTATTGGCCGTCGTCGACGGTGACATCGACGACGCCGTCGTCGCCAACGGGGGTGTCGACGGCGATGACCTGGTCGTCGACGGTGTCGACATTTGCCGGCAGGTCGCCGAATTCGACAGTCGGCGAAGACAGATCGGAAAATTCGCCGGTGAGATAGACCCGTTGCCCGCCGTCGGTCTCGCCGCGGTTGGGGACGACGGCCTCGAGCGTCGGGGTCTCGAGGCTGTCGTCGTGATAGGCAAAGCCGTCGTCGAGTGTATCGCCGTCACCGGTGATCTGAATGTCGACATCGACGGCTCCCGATGTCGCGGCCGGTGGCGTGGTGACCGTGGCCTGGGTCCCATCATCGGAGACGGAGTCGACGGTGGCCTCGGTATTGCCGAAATAGACCTCCAGGGAGCTGTCGAAGCCGGCGCCGAAAATCTCGACGGTGTCGCCGCCATCGACGGCGCCGTACGGCGGGTCAACGGCGTTGATTTGAGCCGGTTCGATGTAGGTCAGCCCGTCGGCTTTTGTGACCGATTGGTCTTGGTCGGTGACGCGGATATCGGCAACGCCTTCCGGGTGGGGCGGGGCGATAAAGCGGAGTTCACCGGAGTTGACGTAGTTATTTTCCGGAGCCGCGCGATTGCCGACGGTGACTTGGCTGTCGGGAGAAAACCCGGCGCCGTGCAGCGTGATTTCAACGCCGCCGTTGGTGTACAGCATCGACGGCACTGCGGAATCGACTTCCAGCGCCTGAAAGTAGGTGAAGCCGTCGGTCATCGTCTCTTCGCCGGTGACGTCGTCGATGACGCGGACCGTCACCGGTCCGGGCGCCGGCCCCGGAGGCGTAACGCCGGTCAGGTCGGCTTCCCCGGGAGCCCCGTCGACGAGCGACGTTTCGACTTCGGTATTGCCAAATAAGACGACAGTATCATTGGTAAATCCATCACCTTCGACGACAAACGGTGTGTCGCCATCGAGGGGACCGCGGTCGGGCCGAAGTTCGTCGACGGCGAGATCCGGGAGTTCTTCTTCCCCTCCGTTCTGACCGTCGTTTTGGCCGTCGTTTAGGCCATCATTCTGGCCGTCGTTTTGCCCGTCATTTTGGCCATCGTTCTGGCCGTCGTTTTGATCATCATTCGGGCCGTCGTTTTGGCCGTCGTTGTCGCCATTCGACGAATTGTCGTTTTGACCGGCGTCGTCATTGGCCTGGTCATTGACATCCTGGTTCGACGCCTGGTTTTCGGGCTCCAGGTGGTCGCTGCAGCCGGCCGCCGACATACCGATCAGGGCCAGTGCCGCGAATCCGGTAATCCATCGAGAGGCGGAGCTGGAATTTACCATGATAAGATCCATCATTTATTGGGAGTCGCGTCGGGATCGCTCGCCGATGCCGACGAGCCCCGCTATAGAAGGTTCGCGAACACTACTAGATTGGGGAGTATAGTCGGCGGGTGCGGGCAATTCAAACACATTACGGTGGCGGCCGTCGGATCCGTTGATCGCCGGTGGACAAGCAGCACCACCTCGGTGGGGAAATGTCGACCCGATCGGCATCTCCTCGAAGCACACTGACAGGCGTTTCCCGGCATCGACGACGGGGTGTTACGGGGAATGCAGAGCCCGGGTCGGGGGCTGTTCGGGGTGCTGTAAGAAAAACTCCAAGAGGCGGGGCAGGTAATCGGCGAGGCGGGGGCACTCGATATTGGCGTCGGCGAGCGCGGACTGGGCGGAAGTGGTGTCGAAGTCGGCGCGGTGATTAAAGTAGGTCAGCGCCTCCTGCGGGATCTGCGTCCAGGCTTCGACGGTGTCGTTGGCCAGAGCGCGCTCGACCCACCGGGCCGGAAGTCGGCCGACCGTCGGTCGTCGACCCATCGTCTCCAGGGTGCGGTCGACGATCTGACGGGACGTCATCGGATTGGGGTCGGCGAGGTGGTAGACGGCGTCGTCGGGCTGGGGCCGGTGGCCCAGTGCCGCCAGGCTTTCGGCGACAAAGTCGATGGGCACCAGGTTGACGCGGGCATCGCCGCTGCCGATGGCCGGAACGGGCATCCAATCGGGCAGGCGGTTGAGCAATTTGAAGACGTAATAGGGACCGTCGTACTTGGTGGTGGTCCCGGTCTGGGAGTCACCGACGACGATGGCGGGCCGGAAGATGCAGGTCGGAATGTGATCGCGACGTCGCTGAACCTCGACTTCGGCCCAGAATTTCGTGGACTCGTAGTGGTTTTTGTGGCGCTGGCCGACGTCGAGTTCGTCTTCGAAGATCCGTCCGGTGCGCTCGCCGGCGACATAGCAGGTCGATATGTAGTTGAGTCGCTCCAGATCGGTACATTGCTCACAGAAGTCCAGGATCTCGACGGTGCCGCCGACATTGATGCGGTAGGCGACGCGCTCGTCGACCGAGAGATCGTAGATCGCCGCCAGGTGCCAGACGACGCCGATCGTCTCCGTCAGTCGTTCGTAGGTCGATGGGTCGAGTCCCAACGACGGTCGGGCAATATCGCCGGAGTGAAGTTCCCAGCGATCTTCGAGCGCCGGGACGTCGGCCTCGATCTGCTCCAGACGCCGGCGGGCGGTTTCGACGGTCCCCTCCAGACACAGAAAGTGAATGTCGGCGTCGCTCTGATCGGCGAGCTGGCGGACCAAGTGGTTGCTCAGAAATCCCGGGAACCCGGTAAGCAAGATCGGAGCGTCGGTCAATGTGTCGGACATCGTAGTTTCCCAAAACCAAATTTGAAATCATCTCCGGGCAGTGTCGTCGCCGCCAGCGTATAGCACAAAGAGGCATGGCCTTGCATGGGTTTGCTTTGGCGCCGATTGGTACTCTGCATTTGTCACCGGCTGCCACCTGTGAATAATGAGGCCCCGATCTGGTGATTCCCCCTGTGCAATGATGTGGCGACAACTCGATAACCGAGGATGACGATGAGTCAGGCGATCTCGTTTCAAATCTCTGTCCCCCGACCCCACAGCCACCTGTTGGACGTGGAGATGACCGTCGAAGGACTGGGCGAGCAGTCGGAGTTGATCCTCCGGATGCCGGTCTGGACCCCGGGAAGTTACAAGATCAGAGAGTACTCCAAACACCTGCAGGATTTCGAGGTCCGCGACGGTGATGGCCGATGTACGGTCGAGAAGTTCGACAAGGCGAGTTGGCGCATCGACGTCGGCGATCGCGACCGCATCACCGTGGGCTACAAGATTTACGGCTTCGAGATTTCACCGCGCTACAACCACGTCGACGGGTCGCATGCCTTTATCAATCCCGTCGCCTCCTGCATGTATCCGGAGGGCCGGCTCGACGAATCGGTGCAGCTAAAGGTGGTGGCACCCCGATCCGATTGGCGGGCCTTTTGCGGACTGGAGTCCGTCGATGACGACGGCTATTGCTATGAGGCCGATGACTTCGATGAGCTCTACGATTCGCCGGTCGAAGTCGGCCCCCATCAGTGGTTCGATTTCGAGGTCGACGGTGTGCCGCATCGATTCGTCGTCTGGAGCGACGAAGACATCGATCTGGCGGCCCTAAAGCGCGATGTGCCCGGCATTGTTCGACAAAACGCCGAGATGTTCGGTGAGATCCCCTACGATCGCTACGTCTTCTTAAATCACGCCGTGCGCGGCAAGTGGGGCGGACTGGAGCATCGCCACAGCAGTGTCAATATCTTCGGACCCGAAAATTTCGACGATACCGACCCCGATGACGACGGCGAATTGGGCGAAAAGTACGCCAACGTCCTTCGGCTGCTCAGTCACGAGCACTTCCACGCCTATCACGTCAAACGACTTCGCCCCGAAGAATTGATGTCCTTTGATTACCAGCGCGAAAATTACACCCATTCGCTGTGGGCCATCGAAGGCGTCACCAGCTATTTCGATACCCTTCAGCTTCGCCGGTGCGATCTCATCGGCGCCGGACGCTATATCGATCTCCTCGAAGACCGCATCGGTCGGCTCCATCGCACGCCGGGTCGGCTCGTGCAGTCGCTCGAGGAATCGAGTTTTGATGCCTGGATCAAGTTGTATCGCCGCGACGAAAATACACCGAATGCGTCGGTCTCCTATTATCTGAAGGGAGAACTCGTCGTCTGGCTTATCGATCTGTGGATTCGAGACCAGACCGACGGGGCGGCGCCGATGACCGACGTGATCCGTGAGATGTACGACCGGTACTACAACGAACAACAGCGAGGCTTTCCGCGCGACGGCGTCCAGCAGGTTGTCACAGAGATCGCCGGTGCCGACGCATCGTCGATCTTCGAGACTCTCGTCGAGAGCGCAGATCCCATCGAATGGGAAGAATTTCTGGAGCCCGTCGGTTTACAACTGGAGGAAGAGTCCGAGGAGTCGACGGCCTGGCTCGGAATCCGCACCGGCGATGACAGCGGCGGGGAGCCAGAGGTCAAGTTCGTGCAGCGAGATAGTCCTGCCGAAGACGCCGGAATTTACGTCGGCGATAGATTGGTGGCCATCGACGGCCGATCGACGACCGATGTCGATAGCGACGAATTGCTCGCCGATGTCGAGCCGGGCCAGACGATTTCGATTCACCTGATGCGCCGCGAGCGACTCCGGACCCTGGAGGCCACGGTCTC
>CAYUPT010000025.1:5007-15793 GCA_964446725.1 uncultured Bradymonadales bacterium
TTTCGATTCACCTGATGCGCCGCGAGCGACTCCGGACCCTGGAGGCCACGGTCTCCGAGGCGCCGCCGCAGGAATTTGAACTGAACGCACTCGACGATCTGTCGGATCGACAGCATCGGTTGCTCGAGGGCTGGCTGGGAGCGACGCAATGGGACGACCAATGAATTGTTCTGGACAACATCACCGCTCTTTGCGTTCGACTATTGCGGTCCTGGCGTTTGTGGGGACACTGATCGGACTGGCGGCCGTTGCCGGTGCCACAGAACCGAGCGCCGCCGAAGTCTCGCGGATCACCAGTGATGTCTCCGAGAGCATCGAGAGCCCTTATTGTCCGGGCCAGACCCTGGCGATGTGTCCGTCGGCCAACGCCGCCTACACTCGTCAGGATATCCAGGAGATGGCCGAGCAGGGAATGGATGCCGACGAGATCAAAGCGGAACTCGTCGAGCGCTACGGGGAGGGCTACGAATTGATCGAGCCGCCGATCTCGGAGCAGATGACATTGCTCGGCGGGATCATCGGCGGGTTGGTTGTCGCCGTGGGTGTGGTGGGCTTTCTGACCCGGCGCAAGCGCGATGACGACGGCAATCCGGTGCCTTCCGATGGCAGCGATGACGATGACACCGGGCCGGGCGAGGACGACCCGTATCTCGAGGAGTTGCGGGCCGAAGTTCGAGACTGACGTTGGCCTTCCGGCGGCGTTGCCGCCGGAGATGAATATTTGGGGGCCATGTTTCTATGTTACCAAACTCGCTCACCACCGCCACAAGGACGGTGGGGTCGAGCTGGTGCCGTCATCCAGTGGTGTCGAAACCACTCTGCGAGGCCCGGGATAAGGCTTGTGAGCTACAACCGGGATTCCCATGGAGAGAACGCGTCGATTCAGTCCTTTTCGTCGTCGTCATCGACGGGGAAGTGATCGCCTAGCAGGTCGCCGAGGGTGGTCGTGGAATCGCCTTCGGAGTCGGCGTACTCGCGCAGATCGTCGTCGTCGACGGGAAGCTGGTCGCGGGTCAGAGACAATCCGATGCGTCGTTTGCTGTTGTCGACGCTCATCACCAGGGCGTTGACCGTCTGGCCGGGGCGGACGACTTCCGACGGCTCGTCGATGCGCTCGTCGGCGAGTTCGGAGATGTGGATCAATCCCTCGACGCCTTCCACGATTTCGGCAAAGGCGCCGAAGTCGGTCAACTTCGTGATCTCGACGTCGATCTTTTCGCCCGGTTCGGCGCGTTCGGTGGCCTTTTTCCAGGGATCGCCTTCCAGTTGCTTGATCCCGAGGTTCATGCGCTGGGATTCGATGTCGATATCGAGGACCACCACATCGACCTCATCGCCGACGTCGTAGTGGTCGCCGGGATCGTCGATCTTTTCGGTCCACGAGATGTCGCTGACGTGGACCAGGCCCTCGACGCCTTCTTCGACTTCCACGAAGAGCCCGAAATCGGTGATATTTTTGATGGGGCCGCTCAACTTCGTGTCGGCCGGGTAGTTTTCGGCGACCACTTCCCAGGGGTTGTCCTCGAGTTGTTTGATGCTCAAACCGATGCGCCGTTCATCGGTGTCGATAGATAGAATTTTGACGTCGACGTCCTGTCCTTCGTCGAGGATCTGGCCGGGGTGATTGATGTTGCGCGTCCAGGACAATTCGGTGACGTGAACCAGTCCCTCCAGGCCGGGCTCGAGCGCCACAAAGGCGCCGAAGTCGGCGAGGCTTACGACGGTTCCCTCGATGACCTGACCGACTTCGTAGTCGTCTTCGACGTCACTCCAGGGGTCGTCGAGCAGTTGCTTTCGCCCAAGTCCAAGCCGCTGTTCGTCGGGGTCCCATTCCAGGACGACCACTTCGATCTGGTCGCCGGAGTCGAGCACATCGGAGGGGTTGTTGACGCGGCCCCAGCTCATGTTGGTGACGTGGAGCAGCCCGTCGATACCGCCGATGTCGACGAAGGCGCCGTAGTGGGTCAGGTTGCGGACGACGCCGTCGTAGCGCTGACCTTCGGCGATTTGATCGATGAGCTGTTGGCGCTCCTCTGCGCGGCGTTCTTCGAGGACTTCCCGGCGGCTGACGACGATGTTGCCCCGTTTTTTGTCGAATTCGACGACCTTGAATTGGTCTTCCATGCCGACGTAGGTGCTGCAGTCGTCGACGCGGTGCAGGGCGACCTGACTTCGGGGCAAAAAGGCTCGAACGCCGATGTCGACGGAGAGCCCACCCTTATTTTCGCCCACAATCAGTCCATCGACCTTCTGGCCCGACTGGTGAATCGATTCAATCCAGCGCCAGACGGCGAGTTTCTGGGCCTTTTGAACGGAGCCCGTCCACTGATCGCCGAGTTGTTGCTCGACGAGGACGGCGACATCATCGCCCGGTTCAAAGGGGACATCGTCGCCGAATTCGTCGCGCTCGACGCGGGCCCGGCGTTGGTCGCCGAGGTCGAATACAAGGCCGTCGTCGTCGGACTCGACGAAGGGCGCGGAGACGATGGTGTTGAACAGCCCCTCTTCGTCGAGCGAGGAGGCGCGGTCGATGCGGTCAAGGATGGTCTGAGGTGCCGACATGTCGGTCGTTCCTGCGAAATCAGAAGTCGTGTAAGCCCGAGGGGCGGCGCGATGAGTCCTTACGATGTACGACTTGGCCGCCGAAGATGTCAACGCGATCGGGCGCTGGCTGAGGTCAGTTGTCGCCGGCTTTGTCGCCGGCATTGTCGCTATCGGAGTTGCGCCGAATAAAGACACCGCCGGCGGCGACTTCCCGGTCTTTGAGCCGGTCTTCGCTGGGCGTGTCGTGATCGAGGCGACACAGATTGCATTCGTAGGTGCGGTCGTCTTTGGGCTCGAAGGGAAGGTAGTCCGTTCGGCCGCACTCGTCGCATTGAAACTCCCACTCTTTGTCGCCCGACTCCTTTTCCTTGGCGCGGTCGATGCGGGCCCAGTCGGAGTCGGTTCCGAATTGGTCCCGGGCGCACTCGCTGCATAAAACGTCGTCGAGGTCGGCACCCTTGGGCACGTAGTCGAGTGTATCGGTTTGGCCGCACTCGGCGCAGGTGATGGGGAGCATGACCCGCGTTCCGTGATCTTTGCGGGGGATCTTCTTCTTTTTTCGCTTCCGTCCCTGGGGCGACGACGTGCGGTTATCCTGTTGGCAGTCGGAACAGACGAAGTCGATCGTCGATTCCGGTCTGGATTCCACGTCTTTAATTGATTGGCATTCCGAACAGATAACTTTCGGCATGGTAACCTCTGTATATCGACTCAAACTTCCTGGGTTCCACCGGGGACAACGGACCGGTGACGCCGTGATAGCGACGAAGGCGTCGATGCAAGATGGACCCTGGATTCGGCGTGATGAACGTGTCAGGAACACAGCGACGCAATAAATTGTTCCACGGCCGCCGGATGGAGGCAACGCCGTCCGGCACGGATGTTGTCGCACGCGAGGGCTGGAAGGTAAACAGTCCCCGTTGTCGACGCGATCGAAGGGGCCGTAACTCGGAAGTGAAGATGTGCACATTGATCATTGAAATCGGGGTCGTTGATGCTCCGGAATTATTCGTCATCGCCAACCGCGACGAGGCGCTGGATCGGCCGGCAAAGCCGCCGTCGGTGTGGCGCTGCGGCGAGCGTCGAGTCCTGGCGCCGCGGGATATCAAAGCCGGGGGCACCTGGATCGGGGTCAACGAAGCCGGTGTCGCCTGTGCGATCACCAATCGCTTCGGGATGGAGCAGGGCGGCGACTACCGCAGTCGCGGCCGCCTGGTCTGCGATGCGCTGTCGGCGGGTTCGGCGGCCGGTGCCATCGAGCAATTGTCGTCGTGGGACGCCGATGAGCACAACGGGTTTCACCTGCTGGTCGCCGACGGCCAGCGCGGTTTCGTCACGGGCAGTGATACGGCGACGAGCTGGAGCGTTGAGCTCGAGCCCGGATTCTACGCATTGACGGAGCGCAGCTTCGACGCCGCCAATTCGCGCCGCATCGTCGAGCTGGCCCGGCGTTTATCGGAGCTCGACGAGTGGTCTCCGGCATTGCGTCGGCGACTGCGGCGCTGGATGATCGAACACGACGAGCGGGAACCGCTGGAATCGACGTGTGTCCACCTGCCCGACAGCAATTACGGGACCCGTTCGTCGACGATCATCGAGGGAGGCGATTGTTGGCGCATGTTGTACGCCGACGGGCCTCCCTGTGAGACGAGCTACCGAGACTACAGCGACGAGCTCAATGAACTCGTCGGCGGTTGATGGCGGCGGTCAGCCAAATTCGACGCCTCGTGCGTGCTGAGGTTGTGAGTCGGCCGCCGCCTTGCCGTCGGCAAAGGCGATCGGCGCCGACAGGCATTCGTCGGGGATACCGAAGGCGTCGACGAAATGCAGAGCGTCGGTGGCCACCTGATTGCACAATTCGTTGACCTGGTCTCGGACGGCGCGAAATTTCGGCGTCTCCAGGTAGTTATTTTCCAGAAACCACCCGGCGTCATCCTCGATACGAGACAGGGCAAAGAGATTGCGCAGCGTCGTCAGTTTTTCGGCGATCGCGTCGTCGTCGGTCTTGGTCTCGACATCGACGAAGGCCTCGAGCAAAAAGCGCTCGATGTGGGCATCGGCCAGCGCGACGGCGTGGTCCTGGCAGTCATTGAAGGCCAGAAAGGAGTCCATGCCGCTGTCGATGCGCCGCTTGAGGCGGCGGGCGAGTCCGACGAGCAGGTCGTTTTCGCGATACCGAAAGGCGTTGAGCTGAAACTCCGTCGAGCGCAGATGGTCGGTATCGGTATTGCGGATGACCACCGGGTTGGTCTCCGACACGGTGCGCGTGGCCTGGCGAGCGAGCATGCGGGCCATCGAAAAGAAGTTGCCATCCGACAATTCACTTCGGAATTCGGAGAGGCAGGCCCGGGCGACCTGCTGCATCATGACCACATTGGCGCCCTCGAAGGTGACAAAGACGTCGACATCGCGGCGAATCTCGGCGATCCGGTTGAGGGTCAGGTAGCCCTGACCACCGCAGCACTCGCGGGCGGCCTGAGCGGAGTCGACAGCAAACCAGCTGCTGTAGGCTTTGAGGCCGGCGGCCAGCGCCTCGGTGTGGCGCCGATTGCTGTCGTCGGGATCGTTGTAGCGGTCCATGACCTGGTGGAGGCCAAAGGACAGCGCATAGGCGGTGGAGATGCGCGGCATCAGGCTGCGCTGCTGCATGCGGTAGTCCAGAATGGGCATCTCGGCTTCGCCGGCCGGCCCGAATTGACGGCGGTTGGCGCTGTAGCGGGTGGCGATCGTCAGGGCCGATTTGGCGGCACTGACACCGGCGGCGCTGACGCCGAGGCGGCCGGCGACGAGGGTGCCGAGCATGGTGAAGAAGCGCTTATTCGGGCTCGGCGTCGAGCTGTGATAGGTGCCGCCCTCGTAGACGCCGCCGTGGCGGTCGAGGAGGTTTTCGCGCGGTATACGCACGTGGTCGAACCACAATCGACCGTTGTCGACGCCGTTGAGGCCCATTTTGAGTCCCTGATCTTCGATGCGGACGCCGTCGACGGGATTGCCGTCGTCGTCGCGGATCGGGACCAGAAAAGCGTGGACGCCGTAGTGCTCGTCATCGATGACGAGCTGGGCGTAGACGGTGGCCAACGTGGCGTATTGGCCGGCGCCGCCGATCCACTCTTTGCGGGCCGTCTCGGTGGGGGTGTGGATGACGAATTCGTCGTGTTCGTCGTCGTAGCGGGCGACGGTCTCGAGCTCGCGCACATTGGAGCCGCGGCCCATCTCGGTCATGGCATAGCAGCCCTGCAGATCGAGGGAGGCGACGCGGTCCAGATATTCGTCGTGATGACGCTCGGTGCCCAGAAAGCGAATGCTTCCGCCGAAGAGGCCGAATTGGACGCCGAATTTGACGAGTAGACTCAGATCGAAGATGCCGAGGGTCTCGAAAATCGCCAGAAATTCGCTGAGATCGGCGTGATCGTCGCCGTCGGTGGGCAAACATCGCTCGCCGAAGCCGGCGTCGACGATCTGTTGGAGCCAGTCCATGACCCGGCTTCGGTACTCGTCGAGCGACAGGTCGTAGTTGTACTGAAAGTCATCGCCGGCCAGCAGTTGGCGGACGTCGTCGCGAAGCTCGCCGTGGGAGCCGTCGACGATGCGGCGCAGTTTGCTGACGTCAAATCCGGCGGTGTCGGCGTCGGGTCGCTCGTCGGGAGCCGGGCGATCAAAGAGCGATTGGCGCAATTCGCCGGCGGCTTCCGAGCCGACAAGCCCGAGCGAGTCCTCGAGGTCTTTGAGCGCCGCTGCGATCTCCTGTTGTGGCAGCGGCTGGGTGCCGTCGTCGCGGTAGTACGCCGCCATCTCGGCGCCGATTTCGGCCAGCGATAGGCGCTCGGCGGTGGTGAAATCGCTGGTGGCCTCCTCGATGGCGTGGAGCAGAAATTTCAATTCCACCGGCGTCGGCGGATCGTCGGGATCGATCCAGTCCTGGAGGACATCCAGGGCGTCATCGTCGAGCCAGGCCTGGCGGTTGGCGATATCGCGCAGGGTGCTCAGTTCTTGCTCCACCAGTTCACCATTGGCCCAGGCGACGTAGATGATGGGTAACAACGGCAGCAGGCGGCGCTTCGATAACAACAGGCGAAGTTCGTCGAGGTCGTCGCGCTCGGTGGGCAATTCATCGAATCGGGTGGTCATGGTCACATACCCTCAAAACTGGAGGTCAACAACGGAAGTGCTCTAAGACGGTCCCATCAAGTCAGGGGGAGCGTTGTGGCGCCGGCTATAAGCCGGGCTGTGAAATGGCGAGCAAGCAGTGGTGCTTCGGCGGTGTCCGGAGATCGCAGTGGGGTGACGGTACACTCCGGAACCCGACGGGTTTGCCATAAAGACGATCGAAGTGCAGAATAACGGGGTGTGCCGAGATGACAAATGATGATTCAAGGCGACCTGGATAATCGAATGGTTAGCGGCTCCCAAGAACTTCAAGGATTTCGCAAGCTCTACGAGTTTTCCCGACTTCTGCTGGAGGGCGACGACCCGGAAAATCTGTTGAATCGCCTCGTCAAGGCGACCCAGGTGATCACCGATGCCGACGAAGTCCTGCTACTGATGATCGAGGGCGGCGATCCGGTGGTGCGGGCTGTGGCCTCCGAACATCCCGACGCCAGCGACGGGGACTCAGCGGCGCTGATGGGCGATGTCCAGTATTCGGAGTCGCTCGTCGACGCCGTCGTCGATCGCGGGTCTCCGCTGCTTCTGGAAGATGTGTGTGACGACCCGCGCTTTAAGGACTCTCAATCGATCCAGGTATTGTCGATTACCAGTGCCATGGGGGCGCCGCTATTTGACGACGGTAATCTGACCGGTGTGCTCTATGCGTCGCGCAAGCGGATGACCGAAAATTTTTCGGAAAATCACCGCGAATTGATGACCGTCGCCGCCTCCCAGGCCAGTCTATTGCTCGGTCGTCTGGCATCTGTGGAGGCCCTTCGAGAAAGCGAGGTGCGCTACCGGTCACTCGTCGAGATGTCGCCATCGGCGATTGTGGTCGTTCAGAATCGCAGCGTGAAATTTGCCAATCCCAGGGCCTGCCAGTTATGGGACCGAGATTCGATGGCGGAACTGGTCGGGACCGAGGTCGGCGATCTCTTTGATCCCTGGCGTTCCCAGGCGCTTTTGGCGGCACTGCGCAACGATCGGCCCTTTGAGACCGTCGATGCCTGGGTGTGGGATGGCTCGGACGATGGTCTTCCCGTCGAGGTCGTCGGAGAGCCCATCGACAAGGCGGGCAGCCGGGCGATGCAGCTTATTGTCTCGGAGATTGCGGAACACGACGAGGTGTTAAATCGCCGGGTCCGATCCGATCGGCTGATGGTCATGGGGATGATGGCGGCCACCGTCAGTCACGAGATCAATAATCCACTGTCCTATATCGGCGCCAATCTGGAGTACGCCCTCGAAGAATTGGAGGAAGTCTGTCCGGAGACGGCCCAGAGCGACATCATGAAGGGCCTGCGATCGGCGCGCGACGGCGCAGAGCGGATTCGCGGGATCGTCGAGAGCATGCAGGATTTTACCAGGCTCGATAACGACGACGAGGAGCCGACGACCATCGAGCGGCCCCTAAAGTCGTCGCTGCGCATTGCTCAAAACGAACTCGACAGTGGTGTCGACCTCACCGTCGATATCGAGTCCGTGCCACCGGTGCCGGTCTGTGCAGCCCGGCTCGGTCAGGTCTTTTTGAATTTGTTGATCAATGCCGCTCAGGCGTTGGCCAACGTCGACGGTGGCGATCGGTGGCTGACGATCGAATCGGACTACCGAGACTCGATGGTCGTCGTCGAGATCGCCGACAACGGCCCCGGCATCGAGCCCGAGGTCCGGGAGCATATCTTCGAGCCCTTTGTGTCGACGAAGTCCGGGGACGCCGGATCGAAGTCCGGATCGGGGCTGGGACTGGCGATCTGCAACGATATTGTGGAAGCCGCCGGAGGGCATATCGACGTCGAGAGTCAACCCGGTGAGGGAAGTCTGTTTCGGATCTGTTTTCCGCCAGTCGAGGACGCCCCTGAGAGCGCAGAACACCATCTTCAGGGCGATGAGCCGACGCCGCGCGCCCGGGTGTTGATCGTCGATCCAGAGCCGCTGTTATGCCGAAGCCTGGAGCGAGGACTGCGGGGCCAACACGATGTGACGGCCGTCAGCTCCAAGGGGCGAGCCGTCGAGGAGCTGAATGGCGACCAAAAATTCGATGTCATCTTCTGTGACCTGCGTCTGCGTGGAGGGCTGGGACGAGATCTCTTCGAGTGGGTGCGCCGGGAGGCTCCCGACTACTGGGATCGACTGGTGGCGATGACCAGCGACCCCAGGCCCGGGGGAGGCGGCGAATACCTGGAGGGCCTGACGAATCCCACGATTTCAAAGCCCTTTGAGTTGCAGAAATTACGGACTATCATCGGTGAGATTGTCGGTGCACACAGGTCGGCCATGAGCTCTGAGTTAATAGCTGATTCCGAGGCCGGTTGTTGACGGCGCAGAGTCGGCGTGTAAGTTAATGACGCAATTTAGAGCGGTCCAAAATTCGGCCCCTGCCGCGTCGCATTCGTCGGTCTCTGTGGGGCGAATAGTGACCAACGACCGTACCGACGAGCCGTCCTGTGGTGGTCGGATTTTCACACATATTGAGATGGTCGCCGGTGGCTGCCCAACGAGCACACCGGGGGCGTTACCTCGAACACCTGGTTCGGGAGCTACAAACGTGAGCGAACGCAACGATACAGACGACAAAATCACGGTGCTTTTTCCCGATCGCGACTCCGACTCCGGGGAAGGCGGCAGCGACGAAGCCGACGACGAGGTCCGAGATGACGTCGGTGCCGATGAATCGGTAGGGGATGAAGAACCATCGGGGGGCGGTGACGCCGATGCCGACGCCGACGCCGATGCCGACACCGACACCGAGTCAGATTCGGATGACAACGTGGTGCGCCTGGACTTCGATAGCGACTCCGCCGGGGCGGAGTCGTCTGGCGACAAGGCCTCCGAGGAGTCGCCGGCCATCGGCGACGGGCGTATGACGAGCAAGTACGAGGTATTCAACGACATGATCGCCGACGGGATGGTCATGGTGACCCTCGATACACGCGCCGACGGCGTCGAGGTTCCGCCGAAATTTCAGGGGCTCCCGGAATTACGACTCAATTTCTCGCATATGTTTCACATCAACGACTTCGACTACGACGCCGACGGCGTCAGAGCGTCGCTGTCCTTTGATGGAACGCGCCATTTTTGCGATGTCCCCTGGGAAGCGGTCTTTATGCTCTACAGCCATGAATCGGGGGATGTCATCGTCTTCGATCCGGTGTCGCCACCGGGTTCAGAATAACAATCCAACCCTTGGCCGCTGGTCAACGCGTTGGCTCGCCGCGCTCCTCGAGCGTTTCGCGGACCTCGTCAATATCGTCCTGATCGACTTCGGGGGCCACAAAGTAGCGATGGCAAAGTTGCATCGTCCCACTGATGGTGACGATGACAATTACAATCATCGCCGCCTTCTTCCAGGGGAGCCCATCCTGGGGGACATCGCCCAATTTTTCGATCAAATTTCGGGTCGGGACGTGCTCCGGATCGATATCCTGGGCGCGTTCGGCCAATTCCAGGGCGAGATCGCGCTGTTGTTGGCGACCGGAATCGCTCCAGCGCTCGGCGTAAATATTGGCCAGTAGATAGTGGGGTTGGAGGCGGATCGGAGACAGCAGAACGGCGTCGCGAAGCATCGAGCAGGCGCGCTCTTCATCTCCGTCGTCGACGGCCTGTTGAGCCTCTTCGCTCAGCCTGGCGGCCCGGCGATCGGCGGCCTCGGAGGCCGCGTGGTCCATATCGACGGATTCGGCCAACTCCCGGAGCTGGTCGGCATCGGGTGGAAGGCCGTCGTCGTCCCATAGAGCACGGGCCTCTTCGAGATAGGATTGAAGCGAAGGATGGTCGGTTGCGTCGTCCACGGCAAAATCCCGGCGGGAAATTACGGCAAAAAGGTCGTTGTTGCGACTGCAGGATTACAGGCTGGAATCGAGAAAGTCGAGACGTTCTTCGGACTCCACGGGGCGAAATTGTAACGCAGAGGCGGAACCGGCGAGATGACGACCAGCAGATTGCGGCTCGAGCGGAGTGCATAGGCTGATCGCGCCAGGTGACGCGAGGAGCGTCGAAACGTTGCCGCCAAGCCGTCGATTCGAATCGTTTCAGAAGCGGTCAAAAAAAAAGCGGACCGAGGCTCGGCGAGATGATTTGTTTGGCTTCAAAGCGATCA
>CAYUPT010000026.1:0-11884 GCA_964446725.1 uncultured Bradymonadales bacterium
TGAAATACTCGGCATTGTTGCGGGCATATCCATCATCGCCGTCGCCTCCCACGACGAGAAAGCGCCCGCTGCTAAGGGGGGCCGTCGCCGGAGCTGTTCGCCGACGGAACATCGAACCAGACGTGGAATCGACGTTTAGCGGAGGCAGCTCCGAGAGGCTGACCTCCAGTCTCTCCACGGACCGAAGCGGCTGTCTGTCGCCGTCATAGCCGCCAACGGCCAATAAGTCCCCGGAGTTGGGCAACGTAAATAACTCCATTCCTCCCCGGGCGCCGTCGATCTCCCAGCCGGAACGAGTCTGAAGTTCATCGCCCTGGAGCGGATTGCCGACTTCGTAGTCCGCCGTGACACCGCCGGCGGTAAAGCCACCGATAATGACGACGGAATTTCCAGATGATTCGCCCAGGTGCATCGCCGCCGCGCCGTATCGCGCGCGTTCGAGTTGAGGCCCCGGTTGCGTGGAGCCGGCCTCGACATCGAGAACCTCCGTCGACGCGAGCACATCCGAGCTGTCATCGCTGCGGCCTCCGATAAACCAGATCGTCTCCCGGTCCTCGAGCAATACGGCACTGTGACCGACGCGTGGTGCCTGCATGTCCAGGCCGGAGTGGACCCCGCCGTCGGGGTTGATGACCTCCATCGTATCGATGACGTCACTGTCTCCGGCGGCGATTCCTCCGGCGACGACCACTGAATCGTTGGCCTCCAGATAGGTCGCCGAGTGATGCCCCCTTGCGCTGTCCAATCCACTGGCCAGGGTCGTGACCCGCTGGCCGGCGTCGGCCTGCAGGTCGATGATCTCGATGACATCCACGGGATTTGCACTGGCGTCGAAACCACCGGCGACGACGAAGCGATCATCGCCGATCGATGTGACCGTATGAAATGCGCGGGGTATCTGAAGCCGGTCCTCGCCGACCGCTCCACTTCGCAGCGCCTCGTCGTCGCCTCCCAACTCCGTAAAGTAGCCCGTGGCCGGATCAAAGAGTTGAATGTCGGCGAAGGACTCTTCGATGGAGGGAACGGTCATCGGCTCGTAGGATGCGCCGACCTGCGCTCCACCGACGATCAGAACCTGTCCGGACTCCGTGGCGTCGGCGGTGTGGCCGAGTCGACCGGACCACTCGACGTCGTCGAGTTGGCGAAGATCGAACGTACTCTCCACGACTTCTCGCTGGCCGGACTGGCTGGACTGCACCATGGAACCGACGGGGGCGAAGCTGTCGACATCGGTGACCATCGTGCGAAACGAGCGCTCCAGTCCCTGGCGATCGACATCGAAGGTCGGTGTCGCTGCGCTGGCCACCGTCTCGCCCTGAGCGAGAACATCGAATTCGATGCGTCGCCCCATGCCGCCGTCGATATCGGGCATCGTCGCCGCTCCACCGTCGATGGCAAAGGTCTCTTCACTGATCACACTTCGTTCGTCGGGTTCGGTGACGCGAATGCGCATCTCATCGGCGCCTTCGTACTCCGGCAACCCGCGAATGAATTGGCCGTCGTCACTGCCGTCGTCGAGCCACCCAAAGAGGTCGACCGACATACGAGAATCATCGCCTCCACAGCCGACGCTCCCGCCGGCGAGAAGTGCAATTACAACACCGAATGTCATCTTGTGTATCATTGAATTCACCACTCCACCTCCACATCAAACCCGGGCGTCTCGGAATCGCCATTGCGGACCAACAAAAATACGGTGCCCGCCACCACGCCGGTGGCGGCGGCTGCCGCACCGCCCCAACCGAGATAACGCAGGGTATTTCCGCCCCGGTCGGTGTCGTCGATATCGCCCGGATCGGCCATGCCCTCGTCGATTTCCGGTCCCGGCACCGGAAGCTCGTCGGCGGGCTCTTCGCCCCCGGCGACGACCGAGGCCTCCTCATCGGCGTCGTCTTCGGGCGCTTCGGCCGGTCGTTCTTCGGCGACCGGATCCGGATCCGGTTCCGGCTCCGCCCCGTATTCGTCGACCAAGTCGACGTGCTCCACAATTCGATCGTCGGGGATATGAACCAACCCGGCGGCGATCGTATCCGAAAGCGCGTCGGCGCGGGAGCGTACGCTGCGCAACTGACGGTCAAAGACGACCTCATCGCCTTCGATCAATACGCGGTCGTCGACGCGATACAAATACGGCAGCGCCGCGTAGTCCCGGTCGTCGGCGACGACGATGACCCAGGAGATGTAATCGGCACCGGTCTGATCGGCCAATTCCCGGAGATAGGGATGGAGATCGACGCCAAATTGACCGGATTGCAGGCTATTGCGCAGGTCGACGTAAAACGACGGTAACTCATCGTCGCCATCGTCGTCCTCTTCAGGGTCTCTCAATTCGACGTCGATATCCTGTTCTTGGCCGCGAGCTCGGACCCGAATTTTGCCCGACCACTGCCGGTCACCGTGTCGCACGACCATGTAGTGCTGGCCGAACCCGACGTCATCGACGGTCAGCGGGGTCGTCCCGCGCTGTTGGCCGTTGATCCAGACGTCGGCCCCCTGGCGGTCGGCATCGATATTGAGCACCCCGTCTCCGGCGCGCTCGATGCGGTCGACCTCGTCGTCGTACAGCGCGCGAAGCCCTTCCGGTACATTATCCGGGTCGAGTTCGGCCCCGGGCTCGACGTGGGCGTACTGCTCGATGGTGTCGCGGGCATCGAGATCGTAGCCCGTCTCGTAGTAGGCGATCGCCAGATTGAGCAATGCGTCGACCAGAATATTAAACTCGCGCAAATCGCCGACATTTTCCTCCATGACCTCCACGGCCATCTGGAGCGTATCGGCGGCCTGCTCAAATTGACCGGCGTTGACCAACCCGATGCCCGAGGTGTACTGGCCTTCGGCCTCCGAGACTGCGGCTCCCACCGTCTCCGAATCGGCCATCCCGTACAGCGCCTCGAAGCGGGGCACCAATTCCACGCCTCCCAACGTCTGGTAGCGCTCGCGCACCGCGTCGTTGATCCGCTGGGTGACGATCTCGCTCAATTCGCCCTCCAGGCTGTCGGCGGGCAACGCATACAGTCGCGGGGTCGTCTCCCCGGCGTCGTCATCATCGGCCCAGGCCGGTGACGCCGCTGCCAGCACCATGGCACCTACCAGAAGTGCGGCGGCGGCCTGTCCGGCACCGCAACCGATCTCATATATCGATTTCATCATCGCTCCGTAACACCTTGAAAGGTTCGCGCCTCCATCGCACTGGCTGCCATTTGCCGAAACGACGGATTATTTGTGGGGGCTCGAGGCATTTTGCTAATGCCGACGGTCCCGTCATCATCGATGCTTACAGACGGACTGCAAGCGATCGGGCGGGCCCTGAAACCGGCCCGTGAGTATCTGTCTCGCAACTCGGACCGTACTGGCGACCACGCCTCCCCCGAGTAGAAATAGGCACCGCAGGTCTGCATTCGATTCCGCCTGCGACGCAGCGAGCAACGCGCCGACAGGGCGCCGTCACTTCGACTTCCGTTACCACTCGGGTACGTGTAAGCAGGCCCCATGAAGTATCATGTACGCATTTTTACCGTCAACACAATCCGCCTGATCCACCGGTTATTCGCCCCCGCTATTGACCTGCTGTCGCCCCGGCTTCTATATGCGCATTGGAATTGCCACCAAAGTATTCATCGCCCTGGCGGCGGTGACGCTGATCTTTTCGATGGTCTTGATGTTCGGCGTCTACCGCACTCAACTACTCCACGGACAACTGCGCGCGCTCAATCACCGTGTCGTCCCCCTGTCGCTGCAGCTCAGCGACATCGAAAATGATCTCAAAAGTTTCCATATCGTCCTCAATGAAAGCGATGACGCCGTGTTGCGGCGAACACTGCAGTTGACGCGGCTTCTCGATACGATGCCCGACGACCTGGGCGCCCGCTTTGAGGAGGCGGCATCGTCGGCCGACCTCAGCGACCTCGACGACGTGCCATCATCGGAGGCGGAGGCCTTTGCCGATATCCACCATCAGATTGTGCAACTGCAGCGACGTGGCGACGAGTTTTCTGAACAGACCGTCGAATTCTCCAATATGATCTTGAGCGACGACGGCGCCACCGACGTCGATGACGATCAACTCAGTCGCCTCCAGGAGCAACTCCGAGAGGAAGCGCGGCGACTCGACACCCAACTCGGTACGCTGCGCTCGGAATTGCAGACAGCCACTGACGAGGCCCTGGTGCGCGCCGATGCTACGGAGCGAACCAGTGTCTACGGCCTGGCCGTACTGAGTGTCGTCGCCCTGCTGATCGCATTGGTGATGATGTACGCCGTCCTCCACACCCTGCGCCCGCTGACGGATTTGACCGACGCCGCCAAGCGCATCGGCGACGGCGACTACAGCCCCATCGCCACTCCGACGCGGCGCCTTACCGGCGACGACGAAATCACGCTTCTGGCCCGCGAATTCAACGAAATGGCCCAGCGGCTCCACGAGCGCGACGCCCGGCTCAGGCGCCAGCACGAGGCACTGCTGAAGTCGGAGCGCCTGGCCACCATCGGACGCATGACAAGCCTCATTACTCATGAGCTTCGAAATCCGCTGTCGAGCATCAATCTCAACGCCGAAATGTTGATGGACTCCCTGCACGAACGCGGCATCGACCCCGACGATCCGGATATCATGCCCCAGCTCGAGACGATCATCGAGGAAGTCGACCACCTGCGCGACATCACCGAGGAATACCTGGTATATGCCCGGCTGCCCTCTCCGGAACTCGACGAAGAACACCTCGATGACATCGTCCACAATCTCATCGACTTCCATATCTGGGAGTGGAATCAAGACGACATCGAAATCGATCTGACCGTCGACGACGCCCCCATCGAGATTCTCGGCGACGCCAACCAACTGCGCCAGGCCTTGCTCAACATTTTGAAAAACGCCATCGAAGCCAGCCATTCGGGCGACACCGTCGATGTCGTCGTCTCCGACGACGAAGAGAGGGCCACCGTCACCGTACGCGACCGCGGCGAGGGCATGGATGACGAGACCCGAGAACGACTCTTCGAACCATTTTTTACGACCAAGTCCAGCGGAACCGGACTCGGACTTCCGATGACGCGCGAGATCATCGAACAACACCACGGCACCATCGACGTCGAGTCCACCACCGGCGAGGGCACGACCTTCGTGATTGCCCTGCCCGCCGGCGACAAGCGGCCGACGCCGGAGACCCTGGCAAATACTGACGAAAGTTCGCCCGGACCGGCCGACACAGACCGTCGAACAGCGCCCATCGATGGCTAAATCGACCGGCTTGTAGTTGATCCACATCGACGCCACAAACCGCGACATCGGGAGGAATGATGAGCGACGAATCCAATGCTACTCTGGTGATCGTCACCTACAATATTCGCCTCGGCATCCAGCAGGGACTGGCCTCGATTGCCGAAGCCGTCGTCGGCACCGCCGAACCCGATATTCTGGCCGTCCAGGAAGTCGGCGACCACTGGTTGATGGGACCCGATGGTGACACGACGCAGCGACTCTCCGAGCTCTTCGAGCTGCCCCACACGCATTTTGTCCCGACGTTGACGGAATCGCGTTCCGATGGACCGCCGGCCCGGTACGGTCACGCCCTGCTGTCGAAGTGGCCCATAACGCGTTCCGACGTCATCGATCTGCCGCGCAGCGAAGACGAACCCCGCCGACTGCTCAACACCGCCGTGGACCATCCATCGGGCGGATTCGAGATATTGTCGACTCATCTATCGCATCTCGATGACGAGCGCGCCCCCCAGGGGCGGTTTTTGCGCCAGTGGCTCGCAGATCACCGGTGGGATAGCGACGCGCGATTTGTCCTCGGCGACCTCAATGCCACCGACGCCGAGCCCTGGCTCGCCGGGCTTCGTGGCGACTGGACAGACGCCGATGACGCCCGACGGCGACCGACATTTCCGGCCCACGATCCAGCCCGACGCATCGACTACGTACTCGCTCAGGGGGCAACCCCGGTTTCGACCGTCGTTCCGCCGGCGCCGGACGCATCAGATCACCGACCGGTCATCAGTCGCTTTCGCCCCGATGGCGACAACTGAGCGGCTCATCGCATAAAAAAAAGCGCCGCCGATGTAGATTCGGCGGCGCTTCGTTCCCTATCCGCAGATCGATCAACTGGCGTCGCGCAGCCCCTGTAATTCGTCCTCGAGCCGGTCTCGCTCGAGAATGACTTCGGCGAGCGTCTCCTCGAGCGCTTCTTTTTCCTCGACCAGTGCCTGGTATTCGTCGGATTGCTCACCGGCACTTGCGGCCTCGCCGCCGGAACCCCGGAGTTCTTCGAGCTCTTCCATCAGGTCGTCGCGCTCCGAGCGCGCAGCCTTGAGTTCCTCTTCCAATTCACTCTTGGCGGCGACCAATTCTCGCAGATCTCCGGACAATTCTTTGAAGATCTCCTTTTTCTTCTGACGCTCCTCGTCGAAGGACGCAACTTCGCGATGCAATTCCTCGAGTTGCTGCTCCTTTTGGCGAAGTTCGTCTCGCAACGCCTCATCGTCTCCGCCGCCGTCGGACTGTGAGAGTCGGGATTCCAGTTCTTCGATGGCCTGTTGCCGGTCGTCGAGTTGCTGCTCCAGTTGCTGATTATCGGACTTCAGCTCCTGTAGTTGATCGTCCGTCGACGCCAGATCGTCTCGAAGTTCACCGACCGTCACTTGGAGTTCCTCGATGCGCTCGTCGCGCTCGACGAGATCGCTCTGGGCGACATCGAGGCGCTGTTTGTGCCCGTCGAGTTCGTCTTCCAGTTGTTCGGCGCGTCGCCGGGCCTCGTCGCGCTCGTCGGTGAGTTCTTCGATCAATTCCGGGTCCGGGGCTTTTTCGAGTTCGGCGCGAAGTTCGGCGACCGTCTGCCGCAGCTCTTCGACCTGGGCGCTGTCGACATCGGCATCACTGAGTTCGCCCTCCAGCGACTGTTCGAATTGCATCGCCAGTGCATCGCCGTCGGCGCGCTTGGTCTTGGCGTCGTCGTCGCGCTCCACGGACGCTTCGGCGTCGGCCTGCATGGCCTGGATGCTATCCGAGAGGTCGGCGCTGGCCTCGACGGTCTCGTCGCGAAACCCATCGTCTTCGACTCTGGCATGGACTTCGTCGGATTCGACGACCTCTTCGATATCTTCCTCGCCGAGGACGAATTCCTGGGGCTCACCGCCCCCGGTGCCCGGTCCCGGCGTCGATCCCGTATCCGGCTGTTCTTCGTGGGCCTCCGTCGCCTCTCCCCCGGCGGCCATGGCCCCACCGGCGCCATCGTCGCCGCCCATCCCCATCGCTCCCATGCCCATGTGGGTCGATTTCATCGGGGAGTCCTGAGCAGCCTCCACGAGTTGACCATCTTCGACCTGGGTATCCGCCGGCTCGACATCATCGACGAAATCCAGCGGGAACTCTCCAACTCTTACCAGGTCGCCGTCTTCCAGGACCTGTTGTTGGATCCGCATCCCGTTGACATAGGTTCCATTGGAGCTGTTGAGATCGTGGAGTGTGACCTGGTGGTTTTCGTACACAAACTTGGTGTGGCGCCGCGACACCGATGGGTTGTTGATACGGATGATGTTGCCCGGATTGCGACCGACGGTCACCTCCGGCATCTCATCGTTGATTTCGACCACGACCTGCGATCCCGTGTCCGGATCTTTGTAGATCAATTTGGGCACGTATCTACCTCGGCTTTGTCGGCATGCGGCGGTGAATTCGAAACGAGGTCGGAATCATCGAGAGCATCCGATGGTTGCCGCTCTGTGGCGACCGACGGCAACCGCGGACTCACCGAGCTTCCACCTCTTGATAAGTTGCCCATAAACTAACCGGGGATACGTCCCTTGCCAAGTGGCGATCGGTGGGCGAAGATATCGCTCTCCGCAAGCGGGGTCGGCCACACGACGGACGATCCTTTTCGGCTTGCCTCAGATTTTACGGGTACGTTGTGAATCATATCGGTCCCAAGCTACACGACGACCGGCCCAGAGTCGTCGCATTCGCCAGCGCCAAAGGCGGGACGGGAAAAAGCACACTGTGCGCCGACATCGCACGGGGGCTGACCCGACACAACTTTCGGGTGCTGTGTGTCGACATGGCCTGGAGTTGTCCGTCGCTCAATATTTTGCTCGGCTGCGAAGAACCGTCGTTTGACATCGGTGATGATCGCCCCGGGATCGGCGAGGCCGGCAGTCACATCGCCGAATTCATCGTCGATACCGAGTACGCCTCGGTCTACCTGGCGTCGCTGGCCGCCGCCCGACGCCGCCCGTTTGAGCCGCCGGCGCTCCACGCCGACGAATTTATCCATCAACTCCACGAACTGGATTTCGACTGGGTCCTTCTGGACCTGTCGAACGGCATCGCCGGGCTCGATGCCGGGCTGTTTACGCTAAGCGACATCCCCATTGTGGTGCCCACTCCCGAGCCGGCGGCCGTGCGCCAGACGACCCAATTTTTACGGGCTGCCCTCTTTCGCGCCATCGGCTACCATCCGGACGCCCCGTCGCTGGAAGACGAGATTTTGGATGTGCTGTACAATCAACCACTGCACATGAGTGCCAGTGGTCTGCGCTACGATGCGCCCTCGGCGAATTGCCGGGCGATCATCGACGAGACCATCGAACGCCTCGAAACCTACATGATCGTCAATCTGGTGCGCGAAGGCGCCGAACACGACCTGGGATTTGTGCTGAGCCACGCGTTGCACCGGGAATTACGGCTCTTTCCCCGGGTTCTGGCGTCCATCGAATACGCCGACCGCCGCTGGTTCTACAACCGCCGCACGACGGGCACCAATTCATCTCGAAATGGCGAGGGACTCTCCAATGAGGTGGAATTGTTGACCCGCCATATCCGGGATATCGATTTGGTCGACGAGCGCTATCCCAGACCGATCCCCTCGACCGATGAAGACGTTCATCCGGCACGACTGATGGGGCTCAATCCCGAATTGAGCCGAAACGAAGTCCGCCAGCATTGTCGCCGACTCTGGGAGGGATACCGGCGAGAAAACGCCATTTCACTGGTCTTTGGCGATCCGCAGCGCCGGGAGGTCATCGCCGATGAACTCGAGCAGCTGTATCGCCATGTGTTGACGATGCCCAGCGAGAGTTTCTCCAAAGACGACGTCGACGATGCCTCCCGGAAGTTTCGCAACTCCCGCTCCGGTGACGCCGGCGACTCGGCGTCGTCGCGCACCGCCGACAGCCCCGCATCCTCGAGCTCGCCGCCCCCGTCGGCGACATCATCGACCGACGAGCACACCGACGACTCTACGGGCGACGGCGATTCGCCAACCTCGTCGACCGATGCCCCGTCGTCCGGCGATGACGCCGACTCCTCCGATGACGGCCCGGACCGCTCGGAGCCGATGCCCGATTCGCCGGGCGCCAAGCTGGCCGAACTTCGACGCGAGCAATCGCTGAGCCTCCAGGAGTTGAGCTCCAGAACCCATATCGGCGTCAAGTACCTGGCGGCCATCGAAGAGATCGACCTCGACGTATTGCCCCGCCAGGTCTATTTGCGGGGCTATCTCCGCGAGATCGCCCGCATCTTTGATATCGACGCCAACGAGCTGTTGGACGATTATTTCGAATTCCTCGAAAAGTCGTGATACTTGCTCCTGGGTCTGCCTGACCTCATAATCGAGAGAGATGACAGCGAGCAGTCGACTCGACAGCCACATTCCGCGCCAAAGGAGCATCAGATGGCCAAAATCGAAGACGAAGAAAAAGCCGCCCAACGGGCCCGGGTTATTGCATCGGACCTGACGATGTACCCCGATATCCAGGAAAAAATCGAAGAGGGCATCAAAAACGACAATCTCTTCGAGGAAATCGACGGCATCTGGAACGAAGCGCTGACCTATATGCGCCAGTACGTCGACGATGAGATGCTGGAAAATACCAACGTGTTGGAAAAAGCATTTATCGACGGCGTCTTCGCCAAGTGTGGAGATATCGAATCCCACATCTGGTGATCGCTACGACGACTGCTCGACACCACCTGCGACGCCGATACAGGACCGTGTAATTGAGTCCGCGAGTCTATCGTTACCCGATTGACGACGCCGCATCCGGAGGGCGCCTCGACCGCTACCTCGCCGATCGCGACCCGCCGGGACTCTCCCGCTCGCAGGTCAAAAAGGCCGTCGACGCCGGAGATATCCGCGTCGACGGACAAACGGTCAAAGCGGGCTACAAGCTGCGAAGCGGCGACGAAATCGTCTGGCACCACAGCCCCCCGAAAGAGCCGACGACGGCGCCGGAAGCCATCGACATCGATGTGCTATACGAAGATGACGCCCTGGCCATCGTCGACAAGCCGGCGGACCTGGTCGTCCACCCCGCTCCGGGCCACCCCGACGGCACGCTGGTCAACGCCCTGACCCATCGCTTCACACAATTATCGACAGTCGGCGGCGAGTTGCGCCCCGGGATCGTCCACCGGCTCGACCGCGACACCACCGGCGCACTGGCGGTGGCCAAGACCGACAAAGCCCACCGCCATCTGGCCGCCCAGTTTCGAGACCGCACCGCCCATCGATTGTACCACGCCATTGTCCACGGACCGGGACTCGACGACGAAGGCCGATTCGATACTGGCCACAGCCGACATCCCCGCCATCGCGTGCGATTTACCGGCCAGGACCCGGATTCCGATCGCCGGGCCATCACCAACTATCGGGTCGTCGAGCGCTTCGACTCCGGAGCCTGCCTCGTCGAGTGCAAGCTCGAGACCGGGCGAACCCACCAGATTCGGATGCATTTCTACGAGGCCCACGCCCCGGTCCTCGCCGACCAGACCTACGGCGGTACCTCGACGTCGTCGGCCTCGATCATCGACCGCCAGGCACTCCACGCTTTGACGCTGGGCATCGAACACCCCGACGGCCGCCGCATCGACTGCCGATCGGACTACCCCGACGATTTCCAATATGCCCTGACCAAGCTTCGACGCGGCGCCGACTGGCGCTGACGTCGCGATGCTCACTATTCGCCGGCGGCCTCGATGGGCGCCCAGTCGATCTGGCGCATCGCCTCGTACAGCGACACCGCGCAGGCATTCGATAGATTCAGGCTGCGCACCTTGTCGGTGATCGGAATCCGGTACAATTGCTCCGAATACCGCCGGCGAATCGATTCGCTCAACCCCTTGGTCTCCTTTCCGAAGACCAGTACCGACCCCGGTGTCCAGTCGGCCTCCGTATAACAGGTGCTGGCCTTTTTGGTGAACAACCGCATCCGGTGGGCCGGAAAGATCTCTTCGATGCGATCAAAGCCGGGATGAACACACAATTTGACGTGGGGCCAGTAGTCGAGCCCGGCCCGCTTGAGGTAGCGGTCGTCGAGATCAAAGCCCAGAGGCTCGACGAGATGCAGCCAGACGTTGGCGCCGGCACACAGCCGACCGATATTGCCGGTATTGCCCGGGATTTCGGGGTGTACCAACACCAGGTGTAAGTCCCGATCGTCGGGCCCGCCCCAGTGCGGTTGGGGCGGCGAGATATGAAATTGATACGGGTCGCTATCGCTCACGTCGAAGACTCCATAGCCTGTACATCTTGGTTTTTCTCGCCGCCCGACCGTAACACACCAACACTCAACACCGCACGAGCTGAGGCCCGGAACCGAGTCTCCAATTTTTGGGACGTGTCACGCGGCGGAGTTCTTCGGTGACGCAGGCAACATCGAGCCCCCTGGGCCGCACCCGGCCGGTCTCACCACGGCTGCAATCGCTCCAGTAGACACTTTCGGCGTCGATCTGCATCAACAATCTACGAGCACGTTCGCGGCTCGCCGACAATACCGCCGCCCCGCCCCGGTAATCGGAGTCTCCCAGTCGATGAAGGGCCTCTGCGTCGTCACAGACGCGCTGGATTGCTACCACCGGTCCCGGCGACTCCTCGCGCATCACCAGCATCCT
>CAYUPT010000026.1:11894-15532 GCA_964446725.1 uncultured Bradymonadales bacterium
CCGTCGGCTCAAAGAAGTGACCCTGGCCGTTGTGGGCCCGGCCCCCCATCAGCAAGGTCGCTCCCTTCTGGATGGCATCCGACATCTGGTACTCCAGGGTTCGAAGCCGCCGATCGTCGATAATGGGACCGATCAGATTGCCCTCTGTCGCCGGGTCGCCGAGGCGAAATGAGTCGACCTGACGGCACAGTGACTCCACGAAACGCCGGTGCAGCGATTCGTGGACGTAGACCCGATCGAGGGCCCGGCGTCCGCGCCCTGAATTGTACAGCGCAATCTCGGCAATCTGGTGGGCTGCCGGTTCGACGTCCACATCATCGCAGACATAGGCGCCGTCCTTGGTGCCCAACTCCAGATGTTGAGGGATCATGCGCGTCGCCAATTTTTGGGCCACCATCTGACCGGTGTTGTAACTGCCGGCAAAGGAAACCCCGGCGATCGACTCGTCGAGCACGTAATCTCCGACGGCGCCGCCTCCGATCGCCACATCGACCACATCGTCGGGGAAGCCGGCATCCCATAATAGTTCCACGAGCTGTCGCCCCAGCAATGCGGCCTCTTCGGACGGCTTGTACAACACGGCATTGCCGGCCAGTAGTGCCGGTGCCAGCGCCTCCACACCGACGAGCAGCGGCGCACTCCAGGTCGAGATGTGGGCGACCACCCCCAGTGGTTCGCGCTCCACGACTTCGCGTCCCGTCTGCGGCGCCTCGTCGTGCAGCACATCGACGCCCATGGCCTCTGTGCCGGCGTCGACAAATTCATCGATGCGCCGGCGCGCAGCATCGACCTCCGCCCGCGCCTGTTCGACCGGCGTTCCCACCTCCCCGGTCAATCCCTCGACGAGGCGAATCCGCTCGTCGCCGAGCAATTGTCCGAATTGTTCGAGCACCTCCAATCGGTGATGCCAGTCGTTGTCGCGCCACTGGCGCTGCCCCTGTTGAAGTTTCCGATACATTCTGTGAACTGTGCGACGGTCGTCGCAACAGATCCGTTCGATCACATCTCCCGTCGCCGGATCCATACATTTGAGCATTCCGCTCTCCTTCCGTGGTGATTCAAAATAGATGAATGTCGGCGGCATCTTCGACACACCACCGACACGTCGAGCGCGCTTCCATGCGCGCTGCCGAAATCGTCCCCATCGTCTTCTCAACTACAGTGTGTTCTCGCCTCATGGTCGCCGCGACCCGAGAAGCTCTCGGCCGGCGACCATGCCACTATCGGACTACGCACCGCGACGTCGTTGCACGGCCTCGAGAAAATCATCCAGCAGCGGTCGAGTCGGAAGTAGCGTCGACTGGTGCGGCTCCTGAAACTCCGGATGCCACTGCACTCCGACGGCGTACTGCGCGGCATCGAGGCGCACTGCCTCTACCACACCGTCGTGTGTTGAACGGGCCTCGACCTTGAGCCCATCGGCGACGCGTCGAACTGCCTGGTGATGTACACTATTCACCAGACCCTCTTCGACCCCGTACAACTTGCCGAGTACAGCCCCTGATTCAAATACCACTGGATGAGTGTTCTCATGATAAGCCTGCGGGTCGCGATGATTCAATGCCCCATCGACCTGAGTGCCAATATCCTGGTAGAGCGTCCCTCCCAAAACCACGTTGAGCAGCTGATGACCGCGGCAAATGCCGAGGATCGGCCGATCGCGCTGTAGGCAGGCGTCGACGATCGCCATCTCGTAGCGATCGCGGACGATGTCACCGGACCACCGATCATCGATGGGTTGCTCGCCGTACGACTCCGGCGCCACGTCCACACCGCCCTGGATGACGAGACCATCGATGGCCCCGGCGAAGTCGTCGGCGACGACCGCCGTATCGGCATTGGGACCGGCGGCGGGCACCATCAACGGCACCACGCCGCGCCGGGTCATCAGCCACTCCACCATCGACTGCTCCACAAATAGCAGGGGCCGACCGTCGTAGCGACTGCGCTCGTCATCGGCGTGAATGAGCCCCGCGGTAATCCCGATAATGGTTGGTTTCGTCTCGTCGGCCATCACTTCTCCTGTCAATTTATTTCAATCTCGCTGCGGCATATATTCGCCGAGACGCTCTATGCAAAACGGACATACCTAAAGCAGAACCTTAACCCCTCAAGTGGTTATTTTGTAGTCGATCTCCCCCTACCATCACTGATGGTACCCGAGGATATGCGGTTTCGACATGACCCAAGATCGATCCGATGAATCCGGCAAACCTAAAGCAACACTTCAAAAAACGGGCCCAGCTCAACGACCTGTATTGCCGGCTGTATTCATCCTGCGCATGGTCGCTTTTCGCCCACCGACTGCGCCCCATATCCCGGCGCCCCGTCGCTTCATCGACGGACAACCGATTGCGATTTTTCAAACGCCGTGCCACAGCACTTCGACTGCTTCGACGAATCGCGCTGCCAGTGCTATACAACGCGCGGTGGTGACGTTTACGACTGCCACCGAGACATCGACAATGCATCGGAATAGCGGCTGACCCCGGGCGTCGCGCCATCGACAACGACGTTCATTCACGGGCACCCATCGCGTTCTCCGATGGCGGCGACAACTCGGAATGTCTCCGGGGCGGCGCATGTCTATCGAAGTGCCCACATTCGGCCCACGCATCTGCAATTTCTTGAATTCTGACGAGGACACAGACCATGGCAGGACATAGTCATTGGGCGAACATCAAACACAAGAAAAAAAAGAAGGATAAAAAGCGGGGCAAGAAGTTCAGCAAAATCAGCAAAAAGATCACCTCCGCGGCCCGTCGCGGCGGTGGCGATGTGGAGTACAACTCCGAGTTGCGCGTCTATATCGACAAGGCCAAAGACGCCAACATGCCCAAAGACACCATCGAACGGGCCATCAAAAAAGGCACCGGCGAATTGGAAGGCGTCAGCTATACCGACTTCCGCTACGAGGCCTACGGCCCCGGCGGCGTCGCCTACCTTCTGGAGGGTTCGACGGACAACAAAAACCGCACCGTCGCCGACATCCGCTATATCTTCGATAAAAACGGCGGCAACCTCGGCGAAGACGGCTGCGTGGCCTGGATGTTCGATGCTCAGGGCGTCATCAGTCTATCCGACGACAACGTCGACGATATTGACGACCTGATGCTCTTTGCCATCGAGGCCGGCGCCGACGATGTGGAACACGAAGCCGGCGTCGTCACCATTACAACCCCGCCCAAAGAGTTCGCCAATATGCGCGACGCCCTCCAGAACGAGGGCTACGACGAATTCATGAACGACGAAATCACCAAAGTCGCCGAAAATTCACTGGCGCCCGAATTGTCGGTAGTCCAGAAGAATATGAAGCTCATCGACCTTCTGGAGGACAACGATGATATCGAGGAGATCTACCACAATCTGGAGCTGACCGACGACGTCGCCCAGGCCATCGACGCGGAGCTCGAATGACGGATCTGAAGTTTCAACAACGCATCATCGCCGAGACCGATGGCATCATTGCCTGGAACAAACCGACCGGACTTCTGACCTCCGGACAGGACCTCCAGGATCCAGATTGCGCGCAATACTGGGCGATGCAATACGCCGGCGACATGGTCTGGGTCCTCCATCAGATCGCCCGCGTCACCTCCGGTGTGTTGCTGTTTGCCAAGAAAAAAAAAGCTGGTCCA
>CAYUPT010000027.1:0-1014 GCA_964446725.1 uncultured Bradymonadales bacterium
GCCAGCACCATCGAGATCGCGTCCTGGCGGCGATTCCACCAGGACAGCGTCTCCTCGGTCTTCGCCGCCCGTTCTTCGTCGCTGTCGGCGTCGACACCGCGATTGGCCAATTCGTCGACGGCCACAGTGGCCGCCGAACAAAACCCGGCCCCGAGCAACGCCACCATAATTGCTGTAATTTCGACGACTACCGAGTCCAAAGCTGTATACCTGCCTTCCAGTAAATTGACGCCGCGCCCACACTCCCGGAACGACCCGAAGACCATCCCAACCGATGGACCGGCCGAAATGAGGTCTCCGTCCGGACCAAATAGGGAGTGGTTCGCAATTTAAGCACAATCGAGCGGCCATTTTATTTCATCAGTCGTCACCGAAGGCCTTGAATCGATCGCCGGCTTCTTCGACCGACGCGACCAGAACCCAGCGGGCCGCGAGTTGTCAAACGCCGACACAACGTGCCATAGGTGAGCGGTGCGCGAAACTGACCGAACTTCCCTGCAGTCGTACCATGCTTCAAAATGACCATATTCGCAGGTTATTTCCAGTCCTGCTGCTGAATCTGACGGCCTTTGCCATTGCGATCCCGGTACTGCCGGCGCTGGCCTACGCCGTCGGCGGCTCGGCAATCGATGTCGGCCTGCTGTATGCCGTGCAGTCGCTGGGCCAATTTTTGATGGCGCCACTGTGGGGAAAAATGTCCGATCGGATGGGCCGAAAGCCCATTCTTTTGGCGACCTTTCTGGCGGCCGCCATCCTCGAGTTGGCCACGGCCTTTATCGGGTCGCTGGGACTGCTGTACGCCGCCCGATTTCTGGTCGGGCTCTGCGCCGGCAATGTGGCCACGGCCAGCGCCATGATCGCCGATAGTACGGACGGCGCCGGCCGAAGCAAGGGCATGGCGATCATCGGCATCAGTTTCGGCGTCGGGTTTACGCTCGGTCCCGCCATCGGCGCCGGCGCCGGTGTGTTGGCCGTTCCGGATATCGCCGGCATCACCGGCGCCGGGCTCCCCTT
>CAYUPT010000027.1:1024-15473 GCA_964446725.1 uncultured Bradymonadales bacterium
TGCAACCTTCGTTATCGGCGCCGCCGCGCTCCTGGAACCGACCGTCGACGCCGACTCCCGGCGCGAAAACCGCCAGAAGCGCCGTTCCACGTCGGTCTGGCGCCAGCTCAAGCGAATTCCAGTCCTGTTATTGTGCGGCCTGTTTTTTCTGTACACCGTCTCCCTGACCGTCCTGGAGGGTACCTTCTTTATCTACATGGAGGAGGTCTACGGCTACGATATTGTCGAAGTCGGACTCATTTTCGCCGGTATGGGCCTGGTCATGGCCTTATTTCACGGCGCCGTCGCCCCCCTCTCGAAGCTCATCGGCGACCGGCGCATGACCCTGCTCGGCGTCGGATTGCTCGGCGCCGGTCTATTGGTCGCCCCCCGTGTGCCGGTGCTGTGGTTTCTGCTCAGCGCACTGGCGATCGCGACCTTTGGTCGAGCCATCGTACACCCCGGCATTTTGGCGATGATGTCGACCCGCAGCCGGGGAAGCGATGAAACCGGCCACCTGATGGGCATGCTCACCTCGGCGTCGAGCCTGGGACGCATCTTCGGACCCGCCGTAGGCGGCTTTATCTTCGCCACCGTCAGCCCCGAGGCCCCCTTCTACTTTGCGGGCGCCTTACTCCTTATCAGTGGCCTGTTGTGGTGGCAGTTGTGGCGCCGTCTGATCGACGATACCCCCCGTTGAACACCCCTCCGTTGTCGACTGTGCGTCAATTTGCCACACCGGCGGCGTCGACGTCTTTGATATTGTCATCAATGGCATTGAGAGACTTCCACGGTCTCCCATTGTTTTCTATGAGGCCCGCTAAAACCACGGAAAACAGGGATTTATTCCCTCGGGCTCGCCGACGACGACGGTCACACCCCCGTCGCCCCCTTTTAGTTCCGGGGCGATCGAGGTTTTAGAGGTCGGGAATAAAACTATTGACATCCCGACGGTCCTCGTGGGATTAAAGGGCCGTTCGAGGGACGAAAACTTGTCCCCAGAGCGGTGTTTCGCTCATCGACGTATACCTGGTTCACGGAGCTGTTGGACGTATGATAACTCGCTACCTGACCATTGCCGGGGTTCTGACTCTCGCGGCAGCCATTGGGTTTTCGGCCTGTTTTGACCCCCGGGAGGGATATGCTCCCGAGCAGCCGATCCCCTTTAGCCACGAAGTTCACTCCGGCGTCAATGAAATCCCCTGCGGCTACTGCCACACCGAGCCCGGTGAAGGCCCGCACTCCTCTGTCCCGAGTCTCGACACCTGCATGTCGTGCCACGGTGAATCCGGAGGGGTCGCCCAACAAAGCGAAGATATCCAGCAGCTCCAAGAGCACTGGGAGAGCGGTGACCCCATCGAATGGGTCAAGGTTCACGACCTGCCTGACCACGCTCAATTCAGTCACCAACCCCACATCCAACGGGGCATCGACTGTTCGGAGTGCCACGGTCAGGTCAACCGCATGGACAAGGTCGAAGTCACCAACGAATTCAACATGGGGTGGTGCGTCGATTGTCACCGCGACCCCGAACACAACGCATCCATCGACTGCGTTACCTGTCATTATTGACCGCCGCGGAACGCGTAGTGCCACCGCGAGTTAGATGTGGCGGCCTACCGCCGCAGTAGTTCGACTCAGCACGCATCACCGCCTCCAAGGTCCGGTGTGCGACCATCATACGACTGGCTGTTATGAGTAAGAACGACAAAGATACGGCTCTCCCCCGGCATTCCGAACCTCAGCCGGGAGCATCCGTCCTCCTTCGAAGCAACGATGGCGGCGATCTGACCATCAGTTTTTCCGATGGTTCCGACGCGCTGACCATGAATCGCCGCGACTTTATGCGGGTCAGCGGCGTCGCCGCCGCCACCGCCGCCATGAGCAGCGCCGCCTGTCGCGAGCCGCAACGCGAGATCGTCCCCTATGTCGATCGCCCCGAAGAGGTGCGGATTGGAAACCCCAATGAATACGCCAGCATCTGCGAGGCCTGCCCTTCGCAATGCGGTATTCGCGTCAAAACCCGTTCGGGACGGCCCATCAAACTCGAGGGCAACGACAAACATCCCTTGAGTCAGGGCGGTCTCTGTGGGCGCGGCCAAGCGTCGTATATGGATCTCTACGATCCGGATCGACTCCGCGAACCCGTCGACGCCGACGGTCAATCGATGTCGTGGGACGACGTCGACAGCCAGGTTCAACAGGCCGTCGACGACGGCGCTTCGGTGCGCATTCTTACCGGACACCGCTCCGGGCCGGCGACACAGGGCCTTATCGACGACATCGTCGACGGCCTCTCCGACGCCGCCCACTACACCTACGAGCCGCTCTCCGATCACGCCGTCGCCGCCGCCTCCGAGACCGCCTATGGCGATGCCGTCGTGCCCCATTATCACTTCGACCGCGCCGACTACGTCCTGTCTCTGGGAAGCGACTTTCTCGGGACCTGGCTGTCGCCCGTCGAATTTACAAGGGATTTCGCCTCGGGCCGCGACTTCTTCGATGCCGAACAGTCCTTCGACGAACGCCTGGAGCGATTTCGCGACGATATCGCCGCCGACGTCACCGAGGAATACCTCGAAGAGCACGATGAAGAGCCCGACGACGACCAGCTCCAACAGCTCGTCGAAGAGCGCCTCGAAGATATCGATCTGGAAGCCGAGCTCGACTTCGCCCCGGAGATGAATCGCTTCGTGGCCTTCGAGCCGGCGATGACCCTGACGGGCATTAACGCCGACGACCGCTACCGGGTCCATCCCGAGCGGCTCGTCTACATCGCCCTGGGCATTGCCCACGAACTCTTCGAAAACCACAACCCCGGCGGGCTCCCGGCCGGCGCAGTCCAGAGTGCACTCCAGCCGTTTGACGTCGAATCTGTGGCCCAGCGCCTGAGCGACGTCGACGCCGACGTCCTTCGCAATACGGCCGCCGAATTGGCAGACCACGCCGGAAGATCGATTGTGGTTGCCGGCGGCATGTCCAGTGCAAGCGCCGACGGCATCGCACTGGAGAGCGCGGTCAACCTGATCAATGCCGCCCTCGAAAACGACGGCCAGACCATCGACCGCGCCCGTCCGTCGAATCAGTCGACGACCACCGGAAGCGACGAACTCGTCGAATTGATCGGCGAATTGGAAGCCGGCGCCGTCGATGTCCTGATCATCGACGACACCAACCCCGTCTACGCCTCACCAGCCAATCTCGACGTCGCCTCCGCCATCGAAGAGGCCGACCTCGTCATCAGCACCGCCGACCGCGTCGACGAAACGGCCCAATACGCCGACATCGTCGCCGCCGGCACCCACTATCTCGAGGCCTGGGGCGATGCCAGCCCGAAGACCGGACTGATGGCGCTTCGACAGCCGGCGATTTTGCCGCTGTACGAAAATCGCTCCTTTGAAGACAGTCTCCTCCACTGGTTTGGCACCGAACAACAGCGCCCGGAACTGGCCGGATTTCTCGACACACCAGAGCCGCCCCAAGAAGACGGTGGCCAGCGCGGCGAAGGCAAACCCTACGACGCCGGCCCCTTCTACCGCTATCTGCGCGACTACTGGGAAAACGAGGTCTTTGAAAACGCCGATACGTCGGCCACATTCCAACAATTCTGGCTCGACACCCTGCGCGACGGTCACTTCGAAGACGATTCGATGACCTCCGAGGCCACCGACATCGACGCCTCGGCCGTCGCCAACGCCCTGCCCGGTGACTTCGCAGACAGCGACGACGCCGATACCGGCGACCTGTCGGCCAAAACCGTCCACCTGTACACCACCATTCCGATGTACGACGGCCGTCAGGCCAACAACGGTCATCTCCAGGAGATGCCGGAGCCCATCACCAAGCACACCTGGGGCTCCTTTGCCATGGTCGGCTACGCCACATTTGAAGCCGCCGGTCTCGAAAGCGGTCAGGTTCTCGAAATCGACACCGACGGGGGCACCCTCGAATTTCCCGTCATCTGCGTGCCCGGCATGCACGAAGACGTCATCTCGCTTCCCGTCGGCTACGGCCGCACTGCAGCGGGAACCGTCGGCGACGATGTCGGCGCCAATGCCTTTCGCATCGCCGACGTCGACGACGGTGTCGCCCACTACTCCGGCCTTTCGGCCACCGTGCGCGCCACCGACGAAGTCAGAGAATTGCCGGTGACCCAGCAGGGCGACGTCCTCGATGTGGACTACCGCCGAATCCTGGCGACGGCCTCCCTCGACGAATACAGCGGTGACCAGTCGGCCGGCGTCTACCACACCCCCGTCGAGTACAGCCTGTGGGAAGACCACGACTTCGGCGACCTCAAGTGGGGCATGTCCATCGACATGACCAAGTGCACCGGCTGCTCGGCCTGTGTCGTGGCCTGTCAGGAAGAAAATAATATCCCTGTCGTCGGCCGCCAGGGCGTCATCGAGGGCCGCGAGATGCACTGGCTTCGCCTCGATCGCTACTACCGGCTGCCCGAAGAAGGCGTCGAGGCCCGCGAGGGGCTTATCGGCGACCCGATGTACGAAGACGAACCGCTGATCGCATTCGGCGAGTTCTTCGACCAGCCCCGGGTGATCAACCAGCCGATGCTGTGTCAGCACTGCGACAAGGCTCCCTGTGAGTCGGTCTGCCCCGTTGTGGCCACCATGCAGAGTGACGATGGCCTCAACCAGATGTCCTATCAGCGCTGCATCGGCACCCGGTACTGCTCTAACAACTGCCCCTATAAAGTCCGGCGCTTCAACTGGTTTAACTACGCCGAAAACCGCGAAGACTCGATCTTCGCCCGCCTGTATCCCGAACTCGAGGAACACGGCCGGCTCAACCAGGAAGAACCGCTGAACCTGGCGTTCAATCCCGACGTCACCGTCCGCTCTCGCGGCGTGATGGAAAAATGCACCTTCTGCGTCCAGCGCATCCGCCGCGGCAAGTGGGAGATCGCCAAAGAGGGACGCCGCGACTTTCGCGAAGGCGAAGTCGTTACCGCCTGCCAGGAGTCCTGTCCGGCCGACGCCATCGAATTTGGCAATATGCTCGACGAAGAGCAGCGCGTCGCCCGTCTCCACAAGCGAAACCGCGCGATGTACGCCCTGTCAGACCTCGATACCCAGCCGGCGGTCGCCTACATGACCAGCGTCTGGAATACCGACGAAGAGCTGACCTGATACGAAGTTCCGAACCACGGCGCGTCTCCGGACGCTGCCGACGTTGTCCTATGTTCTGTTTTTGACCGTTGACGCTCGCAAAAGTTCCGGCATGAAACACAGTGAGTTACAAGGACGCCCCCGGTCTGCCGAAGGCGAGGGCCCATTTGGAGGGCCTCTTGCCAAACGCGAACCGCTGGTCGCCGACGACAAGACGTGGAAAGAGGTCGATGACGACATTGCTCGTCACACCGAAATTTTGCCCACCAAACTCTGGTGGCTGGCCTTTATCCCGTCTGTTTTGTTGATGATGCTCTTTCTGGGCGCCCTGTTTGTGCAGGCCGGCACCGGCATCGGCACCACCGGCATCAGCCACCCTGTTGGCTGGGGCGTATTCATCGTCAACTTCGTCTTCTGGATCGGGATCGGCCACGCCGGAACCCTGATCTCGGCGATTCTGTTTTTGTTCAAACAGACCTGGCGAACCGGCATCAACCGCTCGGCGGAGGCGATGACTATTTTCGCCGTCGCCGTCGCCGGTCTCTTCCCACTGATGCACACCGGCCGGCCCTGGTTTGCCTACTTTATGTTCCCCATCCCCAATAGCATGGGGCCGCTGTGGGTGAACTTTAACTCCCCGCTTCTGTGGGACGTCTTCGCCGTTTCGACTTACGGCACCATCTCGCTGGTCTTCTGGTACATCGGGCTCGTTCCCGATTTGGCCAACCTGCGAGACCGCGCCGACCATCCGCTTCGAAAGAAACTCTACGGGATGTTGTCGCTTGGTTGGACCGGTGGAAACCGCGCCTGGCGTCACTACGAGTCGGCCTATTTGATGTTGGCTGGACTGGCCACGCCGCTGGTGTTGTCCGTCCACACCATCGTCTCCTTTGACTTCGCCGTCTCCGTCATTCCCGGATGGCACAGCACCATCTTTCCGCCCTACTTCGTCGCCGGCGCTATTTTCTCCGGCTTCGCCATGGTGCTGACGTTGACCATCGTGATGAGGCATGTCTTCGAGTTGAAGAGCTACATCACGATCAACCACCTGGAGTCGATGGCCAAGGTCGTATTACTGACCTCGGGCATCGTAGGCATCGCCTATCTTACAGAGTTCGCCATCGCCTATTACTCGGCGGTACCAGCCGAACAATTCCACTTCGCAAACCGGATATTCGGTCCCTACGGCTGGTCGGCGGCCATTATGCTCAGCTGCAATATGCTGGTGCCACAGCTGCTGTGGATTAAGAAGATTCGGCGCTCGATTGCCGGGCTGTTCATCATATCGATTTTCGTCAATATCGGGATGTGGTTTGAGCGGTACGTCATCGTGACGACCTCTCTGCATCGCGATTTCGTCCCCGGCTCCTGGGGTGTCTACGACTTCAAGTGGATGGACTGGGCATTGACCATCGGTTCATTCGGTATGTTCATGACCCTGTTCCTGATCTTTGCCCGGGTCCTGCCGACGGTCACCATGTTCGAAGTCAAGGCCGTCATGGATCCCGAGAAGGCGTCTCGCAAAAACCGCAAGGAGGTTTCCGATGACCAGTAACAACAAAGAAGAACACAACGAGTCGTCGGACGAAGAGACCTCGGGCGACGAGTCCCTGGAAGAACACTCCGAGGAATCCCTCGACGAGGCTTCGGACACCGAGTCCGATCAAGCGTCCGATGCCGGTCAATCCGAGACCTCGGAGGCCGACGAGGAGACCGAGCAATCCGATCTATCCGACGATTCGGGTAGCGAGGACGCCCCTGTTGACTCCGACGAATCCGACGAATCCGACGATTCCGACGAAGCTGACGATTCCGATGAGTCCGCTGAAGCTGACGAATCCGAGGCGTCTGAAGACTCCGACGAGTCCGAAGTTGCCGACGATTCCGACGACTCCAGCGACTCGGACGACGGCGATGCATCGGAAGACGTCGTCGCCGCCGGAGATGGTGGCGATGACATCGTCGGCGCTGACGCCGGCGGGCCCTCCGGTGACGACATCGAGGGCATGGCCGCCTTCTTTGACGTCCCCGACGAATTGATGCTCGCCGCCGCTCACACCCGCGATTCCGATTACGAGCAATTCGACGCCTTCTCGCCGTTTCCCATCCACGGAATGGATGAGGCGATGGGCCTTGGACGCTCCTGGCTTCCCTGGGTGACCTTCGGCGCCGGCATCGCCGGATTCACCACGGCCAACGCGCTTCAATTCGGCACCATGACCTTCGACTGGCCGATGATCATCGGCGGCAAGCCCTTTGCTCCGATTCCGGCCTTCGTGCCCATCATGTTCGAATTGAGCGTCCTATTTGCCGGTGTCATCACGGCGATTGTCATGCTCATCGCCGCCGGCTGCTTTAAGAAACCAATGATTATCGACCCCGAGATCACCTCGGATCGATTCGCCCTCTGGATTTCGGCCGACGACGAGGCGTTTGACGCCGAAGAGGTTCGTCAGTTCATGGAGACTCTCGACCCCGTCGAGATCCGGACCATCACCAACGAAGGCGCGTAACCGATGAAGTCTCGAATCCACCCCAAAAGACACCTCGGTCTGGCGGCCATTGCCGCCTCCGCCATGCTCCTGGTGGGATGCATCTATGAAATCGGCCTTCCGGCCGGCGAGGACCAATTCGGACGTCTGGTTCCCATCCAGGGCATGCATCAGCAGACCCATGTCAAAGATCAGGCCAACCAGCCGATCTATCGCGACGATCAGCCCGACGGCATGCGCTATCCACCGCCGAACACGGTGCCCGTCGACGGCACTCCGCGCGACAGCCAGCCCGATATGGCCCGAAGTGCCGAACTCTCCAACCCGGTGCCCCGCACCGACGACAACCTGGAGTACGGCCGCTTTCTATACGAAGAACAATGCGCCGTATGCCACGGCACCGACGGCGGCGGTCAGGGCACCATCGTCCAGGCCGGCCACTACCAGGCCGCCCCGCCGACGTTTCACAACCGCAACCAGCGCGAGCGCCCCGATGGCGAGATTTATCACGTCATTACCTACGGCGCGAACCAGATGTGGTCCTACGAAAATAAGCTCACCGACATGGAGCGCTGGGCCGTAGTCAACTACGTCCGGGCTCTTCAACGCGCCGAATATCCCGAACCGCGCGACCTCGAACGGGTCCGCACCGAACAGTGACACCGCGTTCCCCTCCAGGGGAGTCGCCGCTGTGAACGAACGCTTGTCGATTAGTTAAAGAGGCAATCTAAATGGCTCATCAAAATCACCACCACGACATCGAGCCCCCGGGCGAACTCGAGATTCCCGGCAAATTCAATGCCGCCGCCCTCGCGTTTGCTCTCGTTGGTATCGTCGCCTTTGTCGCCGGTCTATTTCTCGATCCGGACCGGGCCTGGCGCGGCTATGTCATCGGCTTCTGGTTTACCTTCTCACTGGCGCTGTGCGGTCCTTTCTTTATCGCCACCCAGTATCTGTCGAAGGCCGGATGGTCGGTCAGTATCCGGCGGATCCCGGAGGCGATGGGTTCCTTTATCTTCCCGTCGATCATCCTCGGTATCGTCGGCCTTGTCGGCGCCGAATACCTCTTTGGTTGGATTGAAATGGCCCCCGAGGTCTTCGATCCCGAAAGCGGCGTCTACGACCCGATTGTCCACGCCAAAGAAGCAGTCCTGAATATGGGCTGGCTCGTCGGCGTCACCGTCCTCGGTCCCCTGTTGATGGGCGCCGTCTACTTCGTGATGAGAAAAAATAGCCTCAAGCAAGACGAAGAGGGTGGCTATGACCTGATGCACAAAAACATCTGGACCAGCGCCTTCTTTATCATCGCCTTCGTCCTCGGCGTCTCGTTTATGTCGTGGTACTGGCTGATGTCTTACGACCCGCACTGGTACTCCATGATGTGGTCGGTCTACGCCTTTGCCGGTCTCTTCCAGTCCGGCCTGGCGGTGATGACCCTGATTCTCATCTACATGCTCAGCAAGAATCTATTTGGCGGCTGTGCGGGCACCGAGCAGGTCCATCGCATGGGTCAGCTCGTCTTTGGATTCACCGTCTTTTACGCCTACATCCACTTCAGCCAATTTCTGCTGCTGTGGTACGCCAATATCCCGGAAACCGCCAAATGGTACGTCGACCGCATGAGCGAGGGCTGGGGCCTGCTTCTACTGGCAATCCCCATTCTCAAATTCGCCGTACCCTTCTTCGCTCTGCTTCCGCAGGCGGCCAAGAAAAATAAGAAGAACGTCCTCGTCTACATCTGCATCCTCCTTGTAGTCATGCAGATCTACGAAATCTGGATGTGGGTTGTGCCCTATTCGTACGGCACCGGTGGAGGGCTCGTAGCGCCCACCGTTCCCGTCCTCGAAATCCTTGTGAGTCTGGGCTTTGTCGGACTCTTCATGTACGTCGTCGCCCGCTCGCTTGCGAAGCACAATCTGGTTCCGCTCAAGGATCCTCTCCTCCACGAGAGCATCCCCCATTCGCACGACGATCTCATTTATCCGAACGGCAAACCCGGTGAGACCGGGCGAGACGACGACTGATCGAACCTGGTCTTTTTACGCCAACGCAGTGAAGACATGAATAAAGCAACAGCCAAAACAGGACTCGCAATCGCGCTGGCCGCCGGTGGTATCGTTACCCTGGTGTCCACGGTCCACGGCCAGGGCATTGGCCAGACGACGCTCGATCGCCTGACCATGGGGACTCCCCAGCAGGTCGACCGCGGTGAACAGGTATTCGACGATCAATGTGCCGAATGCCACGGCGACCAGGGCATCGAGGCCACCGAAATCGGTCAACGCCTCGGCGCCGAGGGCTTCGTCGACACCGAAGTTGAGCGCTCCGGAATCTACTCGATCTACGACGTCGTCAGCTTCGGCTACGAGTACGAAGACGGCGAGCACCCGGCCTTCGAAAACCTGCGATACCAGGACCGATGGGCCGTCTCGCACTACACTCAAAGCCTCATCGACGATCCCCAGCCCGATCCCCAGGAGCTCATCGACCGGGTGCGCCGCCAGGCGATGGAAGGCGTCTGTGATCCCGAGATCCGAGAAGAGGTCGGCGGATTTGCGCGCCCCGAAAGTGACGAGCAAATCACGGCCGGCCAGGATATCTACGACGCTCAATGCGCGTCCTGCCACGGTGACGACGGACGCGCCGACGTCCCGGCTGCCCAGACCAATCCCCCGGCCCGCGATTTCCATCAACCGGCCGGTGATTGGACCAACGGCACCAGTCCATTTGCCATCTACGAGACCCTGGACAACGGCATCGAAGGCACGGCCATGGCCGCCTACGGTCACCTGCCCGACGAGGACCTGTGGGCCCTGGTTCACTACGTGCGTGAAGAATTGGTCCTGGAAGGCGAACTCCAGGAAGTCACCGAAGAGGAAATCGATGCCGTCTGCCGAAGCATGAGCGCTCCCCCGGCCCCGGACCCGATTCCCGTCGACCGCGCCATGGACTTTCTGATCGATGACGCCGAACAGGAACGCTATGTCCGACTTCTCGGCTATGGCGACCCCGTGATTCAGCAAGACGCCGACTTCGACCGCGGAGAGGAGCTCTTCTCGCAGAGTTGTGCCTCCTGTCACGGCGCCGAAGGTCAAGCAACCGACAGCATCGGCCCCTACGGCAAATTTCCGCCGTACCTGTCGATTGAGCCCGGTCAACTCGTGCCGGCCTCCGTCGGCGGCACCTACGAAGACGTCGCCCAGCGCGTCATCTACAGCGCCCACGCATCGCTGCCGGATCGACCTACGGTCGCCTCCTATTCCGAAAACGACTGGAGAGACCTCCAGGCCTGGATCACCACCTTCGATGGAGAGGGCTCAGACCGGGTCCGAACCGTTTCTGATATCGACGAAGCCCAGCAGTATCTGGTAGATGAAACGGACGATATCGACGACACCGACGACGATGATACCGATGATGACGTCGATGACGGCGATGAGGAATCTGACGCCGACGACGATGATAACGACGGTGAACCCGACGACCAGTGATCCGCCGTCCAACACGACTGTATCCCGACCCCGCGCGGTCGGGCCGTACCAACGCCAACGCACCAGCAGAAAAGACATTACCGATGAGTGGCCCCGCCAATAAAAAGACCATCATGAGGCATCTCTTCAGTTCCATCGCTCCGGTACGTAGTCGCCGGACCCTTCGTCTGTATGCAATCGGCGTCTTCGGCCTGATCCTGGTCGCCATTGCTCTCCTGTTACCGTCGACGGCCGCCGCCATTCCCGGCTCCGGTGAATTTGTGGCCCTCAAATCGGAGAGTGGCCGTGAAATCACAGGCCTCTACAACATGATCGCCAAGATCTGTCTTGCGATCTTGATTATCGTAGAGGGCGCCCTGCTTTTTGCGATCTTCAAGTTTCGGCGCCGCGGTGACGAAGAGAACCCGGTTCAAAACCACGGTGACCTCCGCCTTGAATTCGGCTGGACGATGGCCGCTCTGGCCATCCAGGTATGGATCGGTATCGCCACCATCGACGTCATGTTTGAAACCGAGACCGAACCCGATGATGGCATCGATATGACCGTCACCGCTCACGCTGAAATGTGGGACTGGAATTTCGAGTACGACCTCGAGGACCGCGACCGCCTGATCCACGATGATCTGGTGGTACCGGCTCACCAAAACGTCAAATTGCAGGTGACCTCCGAAGACGTCATCCACGCCGTCTTTATTCCGGCATTGGGCGTCAAAATGGACGCCGTCCCCGGACGCTTCAATCACTGGTGGTTCCGAGCCGACGGGCCGGTCGCTCAGGTTCGTGCCCGCGACTTCGCCACCATGGATCGCGCCGAACGAACACTGCCTCAGACCCGTTCCGGAGCACTCGGCGACGGTCAGAGCGCCAGCGACCGCCGCGTCACCGGACTTGAAGGTCATACCTCCTTTATCGGTAGCCGCTACACGGAAACCATCATCGACGAGCAAACCGGTGAAGAGAGAGACGTTCCCGCCGTCATCGACTCTCCGACGGAATCTCCGTACTACGACTACAACGCCATCGAGTATCAGGGCCTATGTGCCGAGCTGTGCGGCCGCGGCCACTGGGATATGTATTTCCGCGCTGTGGTCATGACCCAGTCCAGTTTCGATCGCTGGTATCAAGACGAATTGGAGGACGTCGACGAACCCGATGGTGATTCGATTTTCAACGCCCAGTGCGCCGAATGCCACGGCGATGACGGCACCGGTGTGGACGCCGATGTCCCCAGTCTCGTCGACAACGAAATGATGATTGCCGACGAGCAGGAGTCGGATCACATCGACAGCGTCCTCGAAGGACCGGGTCGCATGCCCTCGTTCCGCGGATCGTTAAACGACGCCGAAATTGCAGCCGTCGTCAATCACGAGCGAATCTCCTGGGATAACGAGGGCACCGAAATTGAGCCCGAGGATGTCGCCGAACGCCGCGAAGATCTGGGCTTTGCGCCCTTTCCGGCCGTCGACATCGAACCGGTTGACCAGGAAGACCTGATGCGCACCGGTGAGCGACTGTACCGCAGCTGCGCTTCCTGCCACGGCGACGACGGTCAGAGCTTTGACTCCGATCTCGTGCCCGATATCGCCGGCAGTGACATCGTCGTCGACGAATTGCCCGACGAGTTGGCACGCATTCTTATCCAGGGCCGCGACAGTGATGAATACCCGGGCCGCAAGCGCCCGGTCGCCCGTTCGCTCAGCGATCTCGAACTGGCCGCATTGTTGACCTTCGTTCGACAGTCCTTCGGCAACGAAGCCTCTGTCGTACAGCCCTACGAAGTTCGAGATATTCGCCGCGACATCGACTGATTTGATTTGATACGACGCCGTCCCGGTCGTCTTCGACCGGTCGGCACCGCAACGCAATGACACTTCAATCTGGAGAGGCAGCCGCCGTGTGCGGCGAGCCATTCTGGCGAGGCATCGCACCATGAAGGAAATTCAAGCCAAAGGTTATCTGTCTCCTCTCACCGAAGAGGCGAAGCCGATCTATCCACGGTCCAAGACCATTGGCCAGGGAGCCAAGGTCGCCGGCCTTATCGGGATACTGCTCGGTGTTGCCAGCGGATTATTGCTGGCAATAATGGGCCTGGTGACGGGATACTTCGCCGACGCCGAATCCGCCGCCTTCGCCCGTGTTGCCAGCAGCACCGGGTCCGGAGCCATCATCGGCGCCGTCATCGGTGCCGTGCTTGGCGGCCTGTCGGGGGCCCTCGTACCCAACTGGACTTACATCAAGGAATGGGTCTGTAGTACCGACGCCAAACGCATCGGCGTGCTATACCTCGCATTCGCGACGGTCATGGGCCTATTTGGCGGGGTCTTGTCGATCCTTATCCGCATCGAATTGGCTCAACACGGGACGGTCCTCTTTCAGGACCCGTCGACCTACAACGCCCTTCCCGGCCTTCACGCCACGGCGATGATCTTCTTTTTCATCATCCCCGCCTTTACCGGTGTCGGAAACTTCGTGGTCCCCATCCAGATCGGTGCCCCGGATATGGCCTTTCCCCGGCTGAACCTGGCGGCATTCTGGATCATTCCGCCGGCGGCGCTGGTCACCTTCTTCGGCTTTTTCGTCAACAGCCTTCCCGAATTTGGCTGGACGGACTACCCGCCGCTATCCAACAACATCTACAGCGGTATCCTGGGGGCTGACTTCTGGGTGCTGGGCCTGATCTTGATCGGCGTCAGTTCCACGATGGCGGCCATCAACTTTTTGGCCACCGTCTTCAATATGCGGTGCAAGGGCATGAAAATGTTCCAGATCCCGCTGTTTAGCTGGTCGATTGTGGTCACCAGCTTTCTGATTCTGGCCGCCACGCCCGTTCTCACCAGCGCCCTGTTGATGCTGACGTTTGAGCGAATGTTCCCCGACATCTTTCACTTCTTTAATCCCGCCGGCGGTGGCGACCCGATACTCTACCAGCACCTATTCTGGTTTTACTCCCACCCGGCGGTCTACATCATGATTTTGCCCGGCTTCGGGCTCATCAGTTCCGTGGTTCAGACCTTCAGCCGAAAACATATCTTCGGCTACGCGTTGATGGCCTGGTCGATGATCGCCATCGCCGTGTTGGGCTTTGTGGTCTGGGCCCACCACATGTTCACCACCGGTATCGCCCTTGAGGTTCGCGTCGGCTTTATGTTCCTGACGATGCTCATCGCCGTGCCGACGGGCATCAAGATCTTTAGCTGGCTGGCCACGATCTGGGGCGGTAGCCTCAAATTCGATACGCCCATGCTCTTTGCCCTGGGCTTTATCGCCCTGTTTACCATCGGTGGACTCTCCGGCGTCGTGCTGGCCTCGGTCTCCGTCGACATCCAGCTCCACGACACCTACTACGTCGTCGCCCACATCC
>CAYUPT010000028.1:0-15174 GCA_964446725.1 uncultured Bradymonadales bacterium
CGTCTTGTGACGCAGCGCAAACTCCAGTTCAGTCTCCAGATGTTTGAGCAGATAGTTTTTGTTGTAGGCGCCGGTCAGTCCGTCTCGCAACGCGGCGTTGGTCAACTCTTTTTGGAAGTTTTCGTCCAGTTCGTCGTGGTAGGTGAATTTGAGGATCGTCGTCGAGCCCAGCGTAATTTTGTCGCCGTCCTGCAACTGCTGTCGGCGGTCGACGAGATTGCCGTTGAGGTAGGTTCCGTTGGCGCTGTCCATATCGTCGATAAAGACGTCTTCGCCGTAGGCGACAAGTTGGGCATGCTGGCGCGAGATGCCCACATCGTTGACGTGCATATCGGCCTTCGATGAGCGACCCAGTGTCGCCTCGTCGGCGTCGACCTTGAACATTTTGCCCACATGGGGCCCGGAGATCACAATCAGATAGGCCTGTTCGCGTTCCTGGGCGGACTGATTTTGAGCCTGTCGAAGCTCGTTGGCGTCGACGATCATCGTCGCATCCGACGACTCGGAGAGATCGGAGGCATTATCGGGCGATTCGTCTGTCATCGCGGCGCCGTTTTAGAAGTGGACAACTGACGGAGAGGGATCGTCGCTACGTCGACCGATCTCGCGCAGGGCGACCGGCCACACTTACACGTGGAGAATAGTCCCTTTTTCGATGGAAGGCAACCTGAGAAGAGGGCCCCGGGCGGTGCGGGGTGTGATGGAGGCGGTCGGCGGGCTTTTCACCAGCAGGGGGATGTCGTAGAGTTCGCATGATCGCTTCGCAGTCCCTGTTCTGGAGTTTACAACGACGGTGGCGACATATGCTCAAGCGTCCCAAATTTGGTTTCGCGCCAACATCCCGAATATTCGCGCTGGCGACCAGTGCGCAGACCATTCGACTCTGGGAGCTGGATACGGTCCGAGACCAGGGCGACCTAGAACCGTTTGCCCGCTTGGAGACCGACCGAAGCGCCGTCGTCGGTCTCGTCGTCGACAATACCGATCAACTGATCACGCTGCACGAAACGGGCCTGGTACTGGGCTGGTCGGTGAGCGGATTGCGAGACGGTGAATCGGCAAGCCCGACGTGGAGTCATGATCTGGGCGTGGTGATCGATACCGTATCGAGTTGCGTCGAGACCGCATCCGGTCGTCGCCGGGTCGCCATCGGCGGCGCCGGCGGAGAGGTTGCGGTCATGGAATTGGCCGACGGCGAAGAGCCGCGCGTTGTGACCAGTGAGAAGGGTCACGATGACAAGGTGGAGGTTGCGGTATTGGCCCCGGGGGCATCGACGCTGGCATCGGCCGGTCGCCAGCGAGATATCGTCATCTGGTCGCTGGGCACCGACGGCGACCTGGAGCTTGCACCTCGGCAGCGACTCGACGACTCCGGCGGCTGGCCGCTTTCGATGAGTTTTTCGGAGACCGGTCGACGACTGGCGACGGGAGCGATGGACAACGGGGTCTATCTCTGGGATTTGACGGCCGACCAGCCACTTCAGAGCGTGCGCTTTGAACACCACGGGTGGGTCGAAGATGTGCAGTGGGCCGGCAACGACGAGGCGATTTTGTCGGCCTCCTGGGACAGCACGGCGCTGGCCTTCGACAGCCAGGCGCTGGAGCCGAAATTTCAGTTTATGTATCACGACGACTACGTGGTGCGCGTGCTGCCGATTCCCGAAACATCACAGGTCTTTGCGGCGTCTTACGACGGCAATGTGAGCGTCTGGGACTGGCGCCAGGGACGTCTCGTCGAAGTGCTGGAGGGACACAACGACTGGGTCACCGATCTGGTGTGGCTGGGCAATGACACCGTGGCCAGTCTCTCCAGTGATCGCACGGCGCGGCTGTGGTCGACGACCGATCTGGAGTGCCGAGCGGTGCTCGGGGAGTCGATGGCCCGCGACTTCGAATTCGAGACCTCCTTTGAGCGAAGTGACTTCGGGCTCGACGACGATCGACGCCCGATTGCCGGGGCCTCTAGAGCGGAGCTCGACCGTCGGCAATCGAAGGTCGTGCGTCGCTTCGAAGACGAGCCGATGCGCACCGAGGGCGGCCAGGCTACGGCCTTGTCGATGCTCGAAGACGCCATCGACGAAAACGACGTCGACCTGGGCGTCGACGGCGACGGCGCCGATATCGATGGCGACGGCGGTGCCGAACACTTTGCCTCGGAGCCCAACGTAGACGACGCCGCAGAAAGTGGCGGGCTACTGGAGGATGCCGGCGTCGATGTCGATGCCGGAGGGCTCGACGAGGGACACCTCGATGATGTGGAGGCCGGCGGTGCCGGCGAGAGAGGGGCCGACGCCCTCGATACGACATCGAAGGCAGTGACCCAGAAGCTCGATCCCCACGAACTCGGCGACGCCGATGCCGATGATGGCGAGCGCAGTGATGCATTGTCGGCGCTCGATGCAGCCGATCGCGATACGTCTTCGGAGGCGATTGCCGAGGAACTCGGCGGTGGCGATGTCGAGATTTCCGGAGATGTCGATGTCGACGATGCCGTCGATTCCGTCGACCTCGACGCAAAGGGAGAATTTCCCGACGTCGGCGACGTCTCCGAAGAGGCCTTCGAGCACGTCCACGGCGACGCCGGGAGCAGTGCCGACGCCGATTCGGCAGATGGTGTCGATATCATGGACTCCGTCTTCGATCCGGTCGACGGCGCCGATGCCGATGATGATACCGACGGGGATGGCAGCGCCGGAGAGGACGCAACGGACGCGGCCGGTCCCGAAGAGGATCTGTCGCAGCTTCTTCCCGATGACGACGACCTGGATCTGGCTCTGTCGAGCTCTGTCGCGGAGTCCATCGACGATGCCTCCGGGGACGTCGATGGCGCCGACGCCGACAGCACGGAGGCGAGCAAGCGAGACGTCGATAGGCCACCGGATGACCTCGATTCGTCGCCGACCGGCGATGACGAGGATTCGTCGGGAAAGGGTAAACCGTCGTCTGCCCGGGGCGCTCGAGATGGGGCCGGCGGCGGAGATGCACAATTGGAGCAGTCGGAAAGCGCCCCCGAGCACGCCGGTGTCGAGCGGTCGACACCGGCATCAGCACAGCCGAATACGGGTACTGCACCAGGCACCGATGAGACGATGAGCACCGCTGCTTCACCGACCGGTGACGATGTGGAGTCGGCTTCAATCCCGGCGGCTGCAGCGAAGGCCCCGGATGCCGGAGCCGACGATCGGGCCGGCGGCGAGTCCAGGCGACGCCGCAAGCTCAAGACGCTATCCGATAATCTAAAAAAGAAGCTGGCCGACAGCACATCCGCTGCGGCAAGGAAGCAAAAAGGACGGAAGTCCACGGAGAACGACGGCCGACGCGAGCCCGATACGACGGCGTCGGATGATGAAAGTAGGTCGGACAATAACAATGGCTCGCCGCCGGCCTCCAGTGCGGAGATGACGCAAGCTCGTCGCCGTCGGGGGAATACCACGATGCCCGGTGGTGGACCGCGTCCCGATGGCCTGCAACGCGAGTCATCGCTGGATCCGGCGCCCCGCAGTGGGATGGGAGCGGCGCCATCCGATAGCGGGGAGGCCGCTGTCGAAACGACAGCAGGTGACGATGAGCCGTCAAAAGGCCTCAAAGGGCGCAAGACCGGAGAGTTTCATGTCGACGACATCGCGCCGGACTCCGAGGCCACGGAAGGCGGGCTGGAGCCCGAATCCGATGTCGAGGCGCAGGCCGCCAGGCTCGGCGATGCGGCAACTCGGAGTCGACTGGTTCCGGGCGATAGTGTCGACGAAGACGAACTCAATATCCCGGAACCCGACCAGGGTCGGACCGTCGCCGACGAGGAGACATCGGCATCGTCGGCCTTCGAGACCATGGACTGGAGTGAGTTGTGGACCCGCAGCACATCGACGGCCCCTCCGATGGGTGTCCTAAAGCCATCGAAGCCATCGATGGGCGACTACCGGCCGGATCTGCGGTTTAAGACCGGGCATCGCGGCGAAATGGCCGTGGCGCTGTCGCCGAAAGATCACCGGCTGTTGAGTACCGGCAAAGAGGGCGAGGTCAAGTTGTGGGGCGACGGTGATTCGCCACAACTGACATTTGTGGTGCCGGGGCGCAACTGGATGGACGTCGGATTTATCCAAAAGGAGCGGCTCGCCTACGGCGTGGCGCGCTCCGGCGTCATCGATCTGTGGTGGCTGCCGCCGGCGACCGAAGACGAGGCGCAGTCGGTGGGACACGCATCGGTCGAGCAGACCGGCGTCCGGTATCGATGCGCCGATGTAAGCGACGATGAAGAGACACTTCTCGTCGGCAGTGAGAGCGGCACGGCCTATGTGTGGTCGATGGCCGACGGCGAGTGTGTGATGCGGCTGGAGGGACATTCCGCGCCGGTCTGCGGAGTCGCGTTCAACCGGCGAGGACCGGTGACGGCCGGCCAGGACGGCACGATCCGTTTCTGGAATCGCCAGGGGCTTCAGATCGACCAGATCGAGACCGCCGATGAGGTGCGAGGACTGGCGCCGGTGGGCGATACCTTGATGTGGGTCGAGGCCGGTGGTGCCGTCCGCCGACTCGCCGAAGGTGGTCGCAGCACCCGGAAACTCAAGGGGCACTTCGGCGATGGGACGACGGCGCTGGCCCGCGATGAGTCGACCTGGATTTCCGGCGGTGACGACGGGCGGATTCTGTTGTATTCGTCCGATAGCGACGGACCACAACAGGAGATTCAGGTGCCGGCTCCCGTTCAGCGCCTGGCGGTCTCGTCGCGCCGACTCGTCGCCGCCAGTGCCGACAGTGTGATCTTCGCCTTTCGACGCGACTAGATGCGACCCGGCGAAGCCTCCGGGGCGTCTGCGCTTACTTCTCACGGATAGACACCGGAACGACATGATGCAGCGAATGATGGGTACGGCGCTGATGGCCCTTGTGGTCGGCAGCTTTGTTGCGACGGGAGTCGCCGACGCGCACCAGACCGACGAATCGGAACATCACACCGAGATCGATGCTTCGAGCGGTGATGCCGAGCAATTGCTGAGCATCTCCGCCAACGATCTGGCCCACCATTTTGGGCGCGTGGGACATCACGACGACGTCACGGACCAACAGCTCCAGGAATTGCGAGAGGAATTGGCGCAGTATATCGACGACCATACCGGCATTCGGGCCGACGGTCACAATTGCTCTCTGGAGCAAGCCCGGTTTATCGAATACCCGGGCAGCGATGGTCGAGTTCACTACCATCAGATCTACGACTGCATCGAAGAGCCCGAGGAAGTGGAGGTGGCCAACCGGGTGTTATTCGACAGCCACGCCGGCTATCGACATACCGCCCAGATCCAGGTCGACGACCGGGTGTACTCCACGGTTTTCGACCAGAATTACCCGACGTATGCGGTGTATCCGGAGGCCGGCGACGACGCCGATGCCCTGGGGCAGCCGCCATCGTCTGACGAGGAGCCCGTCCGGGACCTCGAAGAAGAGACAGAAGAGGACGAATTGGGCGATGATGAAGATGGCGAGGCGACGTCGTTACTGGCCGGCCTGTCGGGATTGTTGGTCTTGAGCGCCATGGTGGCGCTGGCCTTCGGTGGTGTATATGTCGGCCGGCGAATGCTCGGTCAAGGGGAGTGATGAAGAGCAAGACAGCGCAGAAGCGATTGCATACCGTGCCCAATTCGGTCGTCGACCGCAACGGTGCACCGCGTTTCGGGACCTTCCGGGGCGAGCTACCGGCCGTTGATTTGCGCCGGCTCGCCGGTCGTCATCGTCCCCGGTGGTGGCACTGGCGGGCCCGTCGAAAGAAGTGGCACTACACCATCGGGGTCACCGACGAAGTTCTGATCTGTCAGGCCGTCATCGAAGGCGGCTACTTCGGTCAGGGCTTTATGTACGTCGTCGATTTATACGAAGAGCGGGCAGTTGCCGAGATCAGCAGTGCCGGACTTCCGGGGATGCAGGCTCGGGTCAACGACCGTCCGGGTCGCGGGCATCACTCCTCGTATCGTGCTCCTGGCATCGAATTGGCCCTCGAGCGCGGCGAGTCGTCCCGGCGCTACCGCTGGAAACACCGGCTCCACTCTCTGCGCCAGCGCGAACCCGGTGGGTTGGCCCTCGACGCCGATATCGATCTGGAGGGGGCCGGCCCGGCGCTGACGGTGATCTCACCGGTCGACGGCGGCGTGGTCAATGTCACCCAGAAGTGGGCGGGGCTTGCAATGGCCGGCGAACTTCAGGTCGGATCCCGGAGCTACCGACTCGACGATGGTCTGGCGGGACTCGATTACACCCAGGGCCTGCTGGGTCGGCGCACAAGTTGGAATTGGGCCCTCGGCATGGGGCGGCTGTCCGACGGGCGACCGGTGGGCCTGAATCTCGTGGCCGGATTTAATGACGGCGATGATTCGACCAATGAAAACGCGCTGTGGGTCGGCGATCAATTGATATCGCTTGGGCGGGCGCACTTCGAGTATCAGTCGTCGAATCCGGAGCACTTCTGGACGGTGCGAACCGACGACGGAGCCGTCGATCTGTATTTCGAGCCCTGCTACGTCTACCGGGAATCCCGGGACTGGAAGGTCATCGACAGCTATTTCGTCCAGCCCGCCGGCCGCTTCGAGGGCACCATTGAGGTCGACGGCCAGCGCCGGCCGGTGACGCTCTTCGGGGTCACCGAAGATCAGGATGTATTGTGGTGATTTTGCCGGCTCGACGTTACGGCTGACGATGAACTCAGCGGTTGTCGCCAACGCATTGGTGTGCCAGTGTGCGCCACCGACTTTTGTCCCCCACAATGACAATTTGCGCACCCACCAATGCAACAAAGGATGAAGCTGTGATTTTTCGAGTATCCAGGGCCAGTGAGCGACTCGTCGGACGCCTCGACACCGGCGATGAATTGGTCGAAACACTGAGTAATGTCTGCGACGATCACGGCGTGACAGCCGCCGAAATCCGCGCCGTCGGTCATTTCGACGCCATCGAATTACTGCACTTTAATTCCGCCGAACAGCGCTATGAAACGCTGGTCGACGGCGAGGGCAATTTCGAGCTGGTCAGTCTCAGCGGCAATGTCTCGAAGCTGGGCGATGAGGTGGCCCTTCGACTCGACGCCGTCTTTAACGTCGTCGGTCCCGTCGGGCCGCAGATGGTGGGCGGTCAACTGCGGCGAGCCCGGGCTCAGAGTGCGGAATTTGTCATCGAGACCTTCAGCGATCTGGAGATGGAGCGAAAACTGGACCCCGAAAGCGGCCGACTGGTCCTGGAGGGCATCGAACGCAAGCCGGGAGCCGCCGACGCCGCATCGTCGGCGTCGGGAGCGACAACATCGCCGGCCCCATCGGCGCCCGGGGACTCCTCAGCGGATAGCAGCAGTGGAGAATCCGGCTCGTCGATGTCCTGGGACGAGGCGATTGCGGAAGCCGATGAAAAGGAGAAGAAAAAAAAGAAGCGGCGAAATGGCGCAACAACGTCGCGAGTCTCGTCGAAATCGGCGGACCAGGAAGAACACGACCCCTTTGCCGGTTACGACTTCGACGAGCCCATGATGGCTCGCGGCGATCTTCTGGATCATCCCAAACTCGGAAAGTGCCGGATTTTGAGTGTGGAAGACGATCAATACGTCAAGATCAGGCTTCCCCGGGGACGAGTGCGCAAATTGATGCTCTCGGTCCTCGAGATCGAGTATCGCGGCGAAGAGGACGGCAAAAAGGTTTTTGAGGCCGAGGTCCGTTGATGAGCAGCGAGCCCCCGTTATTGACCGATGATCTACGCCGGCGCCTCCGACAACTCGGCGAGACTCCGCACGTCGAGTTCGGGCGGATCTCCGGCGTCGATCCCGAGGGACTGACCTGCGCCGCGGTTCTGGCGCCTCTGACGGAAATCGACGGCCGGATCTGCGCCGTTTTTACCAAGCGGCCCGATACGATGGCCGAGCACTCCGGGGAAATCAGCTTCCCCGGAGGTCGCATCGAAGCGGGCGACAACAATCTATTGGAAACGGCGTTACGAGAGACCCACGAGGAGATCGCGCTGTCGCCGGACGACGTCACCGTCTACGGCAATCTGGTGCGGATGCCCACGGTCACCGGCTACGACGTGACGACCTTTGTCGGCGAATTCGACCCGCGCTGTACGCTGGAGCCGAACCCCCGCGAGATCGAGGAGCTATTCATGGCGCCTCTTGTCGAATTGGCCGATCCGTCCTGTCATCGCATCGAGGCTCGGCAGTGGCGAGAACATACCTTCGACCTCCATTTCTACGACTATCAGGACCACCTGATCTGGGGGGCGACGGGCTATATGCTGTACGAGTTGTTGGAGTTTCTGAAAGGCGATGACGCCACGACAGATCGCAGAGGTTGAGCATGAATATCTTGCTCGGAGTAAGCGGCGGGATCGCGGCCTACAAGGCCTGCGGTCTGGTCCGGGAGTTCAAAAAGCGCGGCGACGACGTCCGGGTCGTCATGACCGACGGCGCCCGCGAGTTCGTCCGCCCCATGACGCTCCAAGTGTTGAGTGAAAATCCGGTGGGCACGGCGACCTTTGATGCGGGCTACGAAAGCGAGATCGGTCATATCGATCTTGCGCGGTGGGCCGACGTGGCACTTTTGGCGCCGGCGACGGCCAATCTCATCGCCCGGGTTGCGCAGGGGATGGCCGACGATCTGTTGACGACGGTGCTACTGGCCACGAAGGCACCGGTGGTGGTGGCGCCGGCGATGAATACCCAGATGTGGGGCCACCCGAGAGTACAGGCCAATCTGGAGACCATCGCCGACACGCCGCGCCACAGCGTGGTCGAACCCGACGAGGGCGAATTGGCCTGCAAGGAGGTCGGACCGGGGCGGCTTCCCGACCCGGACGTTTTGGTTCAGGCCGTCGACGGGGCGACGCGACCGTCGATTCTAGACGGCGAGAAGGTGTTGGTCAGCGCCGGGCCGACGCGAGAATTTATCGATCCGGCGCGATTTATCTCCAATCCGTCGACGGGAAAAATGGGCCATCGCATCGCCCAGGCGGCCCGAGAGGCCGGCGCCGACGTCACGCTGGTGCGCGGTCCCGTCACCCTGGATGCACCCTACGGCGTGGAGACGATCGACGTGACGACGGCCCGCGAGATGCACAGCGCCATCGAGGAGCGGGCACCGTCGATGGATTTCGTGGTCATGGCCGCCGCCGTCGCCGACTGGCGGGCCGCCGACGCGTCGGCGCAAAAAGTGACAAAACGGGAGATGACGTCCGAACTTCAGATGGAGCGCAATCCCGATAGTCTCGCCGGCCTCGGCGAGCGGTTCGGACCCGGCGCCGATGAGACGGGTCCCTTTTTGATCGGCTTTGCCGCCGAAAGCCAGAATATCGTCGATCGGGCCCGAAAAAAGCTGCAGCGAAAGGGAGCGCACCTGATTGTGGCCAATCAGATCGGCGGTCCCAATTCCACCTTTGGGGCCGACGAGACGGTGGTCCACGTCATCAGCGATACGACGGTCACCGAGTACCCGGTGGACTCCAAGCTCAACCAGGCGAGGGCGATCTGGCGGACTGCTGCGGAATCCCGGAGGTGAGCGGTGGAGGAGGCCGGTGTTGTCGTTATTTGCTCGCTGATAACGCCCCTCCGACCGTCGGCTGGACAGCGCCGACGCTCACCTCCCCAATCGAGACGCCAACTCGCCGGTGGCGAGTCGGCTTTGGGGAGGAGCGTTGTGTCGGGGGGAATTGCTTTCACCACCTCTTTCATGGCCGGATGGGGGCAATCGAGACGCAAACTCGCAGAGCGAGCTGTGCTTCGGGGAGGCGGAGACAACGTCGTAAAAACGCCTCTCTCCAGCTCGACTGGCACCCGTACAGGCATAAAGGAGATGTCGGAGCCGCAGGCGGAGACAGAGGGGCGACTGCGCGTGATGAGTTTTTCCGAAGGATAGTGCGGCGGAGGAGTAGATTGTTTTCGCCGTGCAGACAACCAACTAAGCGATCTCCTCGCGAGGCGGCGGAGGAGCATTGCGTTAATAGGTGAAAATCTTGCCCGAATCCGCGATCTGTGACAGGCTTTCGCTCCGCCGACGCAGTCGACTCGCTTCCCAGGGTCTCAATATGTCGAAACGAGCTCATCTACACGATCTGGCCCGCAAACTGCGGCGCTATCTGTCCTGGCAGAAGGGGACCGGTAGCGGGCACTATGTGCCGGCCACCGAAGAGGAGCGGGCGAGCTTCGAGGCCAAAAAGAAGGCCATCGAGGAACAACAACTCGATGATCTTCGATCGCAGATCGGCCTCGATTCCGATTCGGACGCCGATTCCGAAGCCAACGCGAAGAAAGCGAAGTCCGGACAGTCCGTCAGTGGCGATGGGTCGCCCAACAAGGGAACATCGACCGACGAGTCGACGGCCAAATCGGGCGGCGACGGCGACGAGAAGTCGGCACCGATGCCCAGTTTCGACGCATCGGGAGACGCGGAGTCCGAACAGAAAACCAAGAAGCCCTCGAAAAATGCCGACGGAGAGGACGTCAGCTCCACGTCGCCGCTGTGGAAAAAGCACGACGCGATCCACGAGATCGACGAGCAAAAAAAGAAGGAGCGGGCGGCCAAACAAAAGGAGAACAAAAGTACGAACGCTGAGCCCTCCGGGCCGCCTAAGCGGCCGGGGCCGCCACAGCAGTCCGGTGGGCCGGGGCCATCGGCGCCACCCCAGCGGCCGGGGCCGCCTCAACAGTCGGGTCCGCCGACGTCGCCGGGATCACCGCAGCGCCCGACTTCCGGCGGCGATCGCCAGGGGACGTCGAAACAGGATAGCGACAGCCCGAAGACGGCGACGGAAAAGATGGAATTTCTCGAAGAATACCTCGGCGATTGCACCCGTTGTCCGCTGCACAAAGGGCGGAGCAACGTCGTGTTTGGCGACGGCGATCCGACGGCGTCGCTGATGTTCGTCGGCGAGGGGCCGGGGCGCGAGGAGGACCGCCAGGGACTTCCCTTCGTGGGGCCTTCGGGCCAGCTTTTGACCAAAATGATCGGGGCCATGGGACTGTCCCGCGAAGAGGTCTATATCACGAATGTCGTCAAGTGCCGCCCCCCTCAAAACCGCAATCCGGCGCCGCTTGAAATCAAGGAGTGCGCGCCGTTTCTAAAAAAGCAGATCCAGGTCATCGAGCCCCAGGTCATTGTCACCGTCGGCAAGTTCGCATCGAATACGCTGCTCGACAAAGATGAGGCGCTGGGCCGGCTGCGCGGTAAGTGGCACGAACATATGGGGATTGCCGTGATGCCGACCTATCACCCGGCCTATCTGCTTCGAAACGAGGATACACCGAAGTTCAAGCGCCGGGCCTGGAATGATCTGAAGATGGTCATGAAGCGGCTCGGACTGGACTGATCGAAGGCGCAGGCGGGACGACGACGTTGGATACATGAGTAGCGATACGGGAGGCGATGTGACAAAAAAGAGGGGACACCAACTGGGATTGCACCGGGTTATCGAACCCGACGGTGCGCTGCCGCAGGCCGCCGATCGGCTCGATGCCAAAGGACCGGTGGCCAATAACGAAATCGCCATCGATGTCGATACCCTCAATATCGACTCCGCCAGTTTCGAGCAGATCGTCGGCGATGTGGGCCGCGATTCGGAGGCCATAGGCCGGCGCATCGAAGAGATCGTCGCCGGGCGCGGAAAGATGCAAAATCCGGTCACCGGAAGCGGAGGGATGCTCATCGGGCGCATCGCCGCCATGGGCGACGACTACGACGGGCCGGTGGCGCTATCGGTCGGCGATCGGGTGGCGACGCTGGTCAGTCTGACGCTGACACCGCTGGCGATCGATGCCGTCAACGACGTGTATTTGGACTCCGACCAGGTCGATGTGGAGGCCACCGCCTATCTGTGGCCCACGGCGCCCGTGGTGGTCATGCCCGATGATATCGACGATCGTGTGGCGCTGGCGGCTCTCGACGTCTGCGGGGCGCCGGCGCAGACGCAGCGGCTGGTCGACGACGGCGATCGACTGTTGATTTTGGGCGCCGGAAAATCGGGCATGCTCTGTGCGGCGGCGGCCCGGGCGCTGGAGGATTCAGACGTCGAAATTTTCGGCGTCGATGTCGATGGCGACAGTCTCGAGGCGCTCGGCGACGCCGGGCTCTTTGACCACTGGGACGTCGCCAATGCCCGCCGGCCGGCACAGGTGTTGGAGGTCGTGGAATCGATGACAGGCGGCCGGCCCGTCGATGTGGTGATCAACACCTGCAATGTGGAAGCCACGGAGATGGCGGCGATCTTGCCGGTGCGCCAGAACGGAACGGTCTATTTTTTCAATATGGCCACCGACTTTTCGCGAGCCGCGCTGGGCGCCGAAGGCGTCGGATGCGACGCCCGGCTTCTGATCGGCAATGGTTACGCCCGAAATCACGCCCGGATCGCACTGGAAATCGTGCGCAACAACGAATTTGTCCGACGTCGCCTGCAGGCGATCGTCGGTGCCGACAACCGGTGATGGACCGGGGGATGGCGGGCCTTCGGGCTTGCGTCACGATCGCCGTCCATGCAGACTGTCGGGTCCCAATGAGGTCGCCGCTGGAGTAAATTGGTCTGGTGAGTTGTTTTTGGGGTGACGGCACCGAAAGCCGGTGCCATTTCGTCATCCCCCTGGACTGCGACGAAAACAAAGAGAAGATATGGAAACCACCGATTCCGACAGCAAAGTTCGATGCTCCTTTTGTGGCAAAGAAGCCCGGGACGTCCAGAAACTGATCGCCGGACCCAAGGTCCACATCTGCGATGAGTGCGTCTCACTGTGCCGCGAAATCATCGAAGAAGACCAACAGCGAGAGCCGCAGGAAGAAAAAGAGCTCTCCGATATGCGCCCCAGCCAGATCAAGGCGTTTTTGGATCAGCACGTCGTCGGCCAGGACCGCGCCAAGCGGACCCTGTCGGTCGCCGTCTACAACCACTACAAACGCATCAAGGCCCCGGAGCTGGCGGCGGAAGATGAAATCGAATTTACCGAAGAAGACGAGGACGTGGAGCTGACCAAGGGCAATATCTTGCTCATCGGTCCCACCGGCTGCGGCAAGACATTGATGGCGCGCACCCTGGCCCGCAAGCTCGACGTGCCATTTACCATCTGCGATGCCACCAGCCTGACGGAAGCCGGCTACGTCGGTGAAGACGTCGAAAACGTCATCAAGAATTTGTGGATCGCCGCCGACCGCGATGTCGAGCGGGCCAGTCGAGGCATTGTGTGCATCGACGAGATCGACAAGGTCGGTCGCGGCGGAAGCAGTCCGTCGTCGACCCGCGATGTGGGCGGCGAGGGCGTCCAGCAGGCGCTGCTCAAGATGGTGGAATCGAGCAACGTCATGATCACCCCGGAGGGATCGCGCAATCGACCGCAGCAAGAATTTATCCAGGTCGATACGTCGAATATCCTCTTTATCTGCAGCGGGTCCTTTCAAGGCCTGACCGATATTATCGCTCGTCGCGTCGGCGAAAGCCAGATGGGCTTTGGCGCCGATATGGCCCAGAAGACCGAGAGCAGCAACGATCTATTGCCCTATGTGCGCCCGGAAGATGTGGTCAACTACGGCATGATTCCCGAATTCGTGGGTCGATTTCCGGTGATCGTACCCTTCGACGAGTTGAGCGAAGAGATGCTCGTCGAGATTTTGTGGCGCCCCAAAAACAGCCTCGTCGAGCAGTATCAAAAACTCTTTGAGTTTGAGGACGTCAAATTGCGCTTTAACGACGACGCCCAGGTCGCCATCGTCCGGGAGGCGATTCGGCGCAAGACCGGGGCCCGTGGATTGCGGGCTATTCTGGAGGAAGTGATGCTCGATATTATGTTTGAGCTTCCGAGTCTGGAAAACGTCCGCGAGTGCATCATCACCGAAGAAAGCGTTACCCAGCGCGAAAAGCCGATGCTCGTCTACGAAAAGCAGTCGGCGTAATCGGCGCCGGCCGCCGAATGCTGGCGATGACGAGTCGGCTCTACGGAAATCAGCGATGATCGAACCGGCGCCACATCCGCAGAAAATCCGTGTCCCCCGCGGCGGGTTGTACACCGGCGTGCGGGAGTACGCCTGTGACGCCGCGCTGCTGGAATTGGTCGTCGAGGGAAGCCGGGACCATCCGCGGGTGGCCAGTTGTCGGATTCTGGAATTACACGATCTGAACGTCGGTCAGCGGCGCACTCGCCACGATGTGGGCGCCTTTTTGCGACGCTGTCTAAAGCGCATCGAGGCCGACGGCCTGATCGTCGTCATCGAGCCCCAGGTGCTGTCGATTCCGCCGCAGCGAATCACGGTCGACAAGATACGATTCCAACAATTTTGTTCTCGAGGGCGCGCCGACGGTCCGTTTACGTCGTCCAATGCCGTGTTTTGAGGGCGCTACCGTTACAGCGCCCTGCCGGGGCGAAGGCGATTTATGTCCGAGGGCAATCAGTACCTGTTGGGTCATATCGACCGCATCAACGAGCACATCGACCGCCAGAGTGTGTACGCGCCGGCGCTGCTGGTACTGGCCAACGATCAGGTGCCGGAGGCGGCTCGAGACTACGTCGATCGAATTCTGGACGGGCAGGGCGTCTACTGGGATTTGCCACCGCTATCGGAGGAGGGATGGGAGACCTACGCTGGACTATGTGGCTTCTACGCCCAGTTATTGCGGCTGTTGTGTCGCGACATCGCGATTGATGTCTGGTCGGGCTGGCGGCGAAGTCAGTGGGTCACCGGCGACTGGAGTCCCCTGTCTCGTGATTTCGGCTGGAAGATCGCCTGTCGCCCGCTGCGCGGAATCGCCTTTCGCCACCGCCAGCCCGATCTGCCGGAAGCGACGCGCTACCTGGCCAGCTGGCCCCACGGCTGGCTGCGAAACGACGAATGTCAGTCCTACGCCCCATATCTGCATCGCCGACTGTGTGAATTGGCGATCGATATCGGCCTCGACTGGGATCTATCGTTTCTCGAACAGCGGTTGCACCAACCCGGTGATCTGAGTCGCGACGAGCGCTTCGAACTCCACAATCTGTGCGCTGGCCGCCGGGAGCGCAATGTGTGGCAATTCGAGCGCACACTGGCGCTGTACGAGGCGATGCGCACCGCCATCGAGCGCGACAAGGATCTGATCTCGGTGGGCTATTGATCTGCGGCCTACTCGTGGTTTAGCCGTCAACCAATCGGTAGATTTCGCATCCCGCGTCCTGGAACCATGGTGTATGTCGTGAATGGAAAG
>CAYUPT010000029.1:0-15135 GCA_964446725.1 uncultured Bradymonadales bacterium
GGGACCCTCGGCGATCTGATCAACGCCAAAAAGGACGATTAAAGGCAGCGCCGGCAGGTGTCAGGGAAGAACCAATAGACGCCGGAGGCGTCAAGCCACCGAGGCCGGAGGCGCACCAGACGTCGGCGGCGTAATGGGGTTTAAGGGAGCGCCGGCGGCCTCGCCGGCATTACGCCCGCGGCGTAATGGGGTTTAAGGGAGCGCCGGCGGCCTCGCCGGCAGGTGTCGGGGAAGACCCAATAGACGCCGGAGGCGTCAAGCCACCGAGGCCGGAGGCGCACCAGACGTCGGCGGCGTAATGGGGTTTAAGGGAGCGCCGGCGGCCTCGCCGGCATTACGCCCGCGGCGTAATGGGGTTTTATAACTCAAAGGTCTCTTTGAAATCCGGGAAAAACTCCCATTCCCGGACTTCTCGTCGCTTCTTGGCCTTGGCGACCAGAAAGGCGTCGAGCACGCTGAGCACCGACAATATCCCGCCGCCAACACAGGTCAAAATCGAGATCGCCAGTACCACAATGCCCTTGACGGGCTGGCCCAGAAACATCTGACCCAGTCCGGGGACAATGGCGGCGATGACGGCGATGATCTCGTTGGTCTCCAGCGTCTCATCGGCCATCGCCGGTGCGCCGCCGCTTCGGACCCGCGACAACTGATCTGTCGGCGGTTGGTGGTGCGGCGTCAGATGTTCGGATCCCTCCGATGGCGTCGTCTGATCCGGTGCTTGTCGCTCGGAATCGCGGTCTTGCGGTGCCATCTTTCCCCCCCGGAAATAGTGGGTCTACTGTGACAACAGGTCGAGCGCCGATGCGTCGTGGCTGCCGACGAGTTCTTCGATGTCGTCGGCCTCTTTGGGACAGGCGGCGGTGAGGTTTTCACAGCCATCGGCGGTGACCAGAATATCGTCTTCGATGCGAATCCCGACGCCGCGCATCGCCTCCGGCGCCGAGTCGTCGTCGGCCGGCACGTAAATACCGGGTTCGATGGTCAACACCATTCCCTCCTCGAGTGGACACGGATCGTCGTCGTCGCTCGGGTACAGACCGACGTCGTGGACGTCGATGCCCAGCGAATGCCCGATGCTATGAGGATAATAATCACGGAAGTCCTCTTCCTCCAAGACTTCGTCCACCGAGCCGTCGACGAGGCCGAGGTCGATCATCGATTGACTCAGTCGGCGCCGGGTGTGCTCCTTGAGTTCGGTGTAGCCGACGCCGGGTTCGATGTCGTCGATGGCCGCCTTCTGGGCGTCGAGGACCGCCTGGTAGAGGTCGCGCTGGGCCGGCGTAAACTGGCCGCTGGCGGGAAATGACCGGGTGATGTCGGCGGCGTAAAATTGGTATTCGCAGCCGGCGTCGATGAGGACGACATCGTCGTCGCCGATGAGGCTGTCGTTGTCGGTGTAGTGCAAAATGGTGGCGTTGTCGCCGGCGCCGACAATCGAGGAGTAGGCCGGGAATTCGGCGCCGTTTTTCTTGAAATGATACTCGATGAGCGCCTGCAATTCGTATTCGCGCATGCCGGGTCGGCAATACTGCATGGCCAGTTTATGGGCCTCGACGGTGATGTCGGCGGCGCGGCGCATGATCTCCATTTCCCCGGCGCTTTTGGTCAGGCGCTGGGCGTAGAGCGCATCGCGCAGATCGACGACGGTGCCCGGCGCCGCCGGCGGTTTGCTGCGGCGGTGGCGTAGATTCTGGGTCCAGTCGATGACCCGACGGTCGAAGTCCTCGTCGGCGCCGAAGGTGTAGAAAAGCCGACGCCGTCCCTCGAGAAAGGCGGTGATCTCGTCGTCGAGGTCGTCGAGGGCGAAGGCGGCGTCGGCGCCAAATCTCTCGACGGCACCCTCGGGGCCTGCGCGCCGGCCCTCCCAGCGTTCGTACTTGGGGTCCCGGTCGGGCACGAACATCACAAATTCACCATCGCCGTGGCCAGGGGCCAATACGACGACGGCATTGGGCTCTCGAAAGCCGGTTAGATACAGGACGTCGCTGGAGGGACGGTACGGAAAATCGGTGTCGTTGGAGCGATGCTGCATGTCGGCGCCGACCACAATGGCCACGCCGTCATCGCCGATCTGCTCCATCAATGCCTTGCGTCGCCGCGTAAAGACTTCGTCCGAAAGTGCGTCCATGCCGCGTCTCCAAAAAATGGGGGATCACCAGATGACAATTCGGCGCATATCGTGACATTTCGATGTCCAAATTGCCACAGTCATTATTGCGCCCTGAGCACTCGTAGACGGTGCTTCTGGCGCGTCGAGACGGCTCGAGCAAAGACACCGGCCGACCCAACTGTTTCACGCAGTCGCCCCTCTGTCTTCGCCTGCGGCTCAGACATCTCCTTTATGCCCGTACGGGTGCCAATCGAGTTGGGGAGAGGCGTGGTTATGATGGGTGTCGCTCCGCTGTCGTCGGCCGCGGCGAAGCTCTCCGCGATCCACGATAGCCACGATGCTCGCCGTTGGAAGCGTTTGCGACGGGAAGAGAACTCCCGAGCGACGTGGGGACACGCGAAGATAACGATAACAGGGATGTTATCGGCTCCAACCGTTCAGTGAGCGTCCAACGTTCCGAGAGACGACCAGACATTGGAGCCGATGACATCTTCGCGCCGCGACGAGCATTCGCGAGGAGTCGGCGCTGTCATCGCAGCGAGCAACGCGAGCTGTCGGAGGGGTCGACAGCAAGCGAAAGGCGGCACCACAACGCGCCTCCGCCGCTCCGCGAGGAGGTGGGCGGCGGCGCTTTCGAGCCGACGGTCGGAGGGGCGTCTCCAGCAACCTGATGTCGCCGAGAGTCGCCGCGCGAAACACAATTGGGCGTTTGAACAAATGTATCGGCCCTGCGACACTCGTCGCCTGCGCCTCGAAGAACAGACGCCACAGTCTCCACGTTTTGGATGAAGGTCACCATGTCGTCGCCGGATAGCGATTCGACACAATCCGACCAGTTTGCACCACTGGTCTATGTTGTCGGCATTGTGGTGACGATCAGCGCCATCACCCTTGGGCTGGTACTGCACTGGGTGGCGGCGCTGGTCGGTGCGATGCCGGGGCTTTTTGGCGTCGACGCCTGGATTGGAGCCTTTGTCAGCCTTTTGGTGATCGTCATCGGGGTCTGGGCCTGGCGAACCGGGCTCGGCAATGTCAGCAAAGGCGTGCGCGTCGCCGGCACGGTGGTGGCCGTCGGGTGGTTCAGTGTGTCGATGTTCGGCGCGCAAACTGTGCTTACCTGGAGTTGGGATGTGACATGCTCTACGGAACGCCCGGAGGTCTGTTATCATCTCGGCCAGGCTCGCGACTCCGGCGACGACGAATTCGGTGCTCGGAGGGCCTACGAAACGGCCTGTCGCGCAGCTCATGTCGACAGTTGTAAAGTGCTGTTGGAACGGGATGTACCGCGAAATATGACCGATACAGCCTGCCGCAAAATACTGCAGGAATGTGCCGGTGATGACTCCGCAGTTGAGTCCGAGCGCTGTCGGCAACTCGAAGCGCGGTGCAAGGCGGCCTGGCTATCCCAGTGGGACCACGACGAAGTAGCGGTAATGCAATGAGACGAGATATCGAACGAGTGCGACCCTTTTTGCAATACCTGAGCGTCGATTTTTTTCTTCCCGAGCGTCTGCGCGACTCCAACGGGTTCGAGGCGCTTCGGGCCCGGGTGCTTCTGGCCGTCATCTTCGGGCTGGCGGTAATGGCCGCCATTTTCACAGTTGTGAACCTGTGGGTCGTTCATCTGATGATCCCCGCCATTGTGACGGGGATTGCCGGTTTGATGGCCATCGGTGGGGCATTGGCGTTTCGGCAGACCGGTTCCTTTGTGTTGATCGGTCACTGCGGTGCGGCCACCTTATTGATGACCTCCGCTGGACTGGCGATTCACGCCGGAGGCGTGGTGGGGCCGTCGTTTCCGTGGCTGATATTACTGCCCTTATTCGCCATGCTCTTTGCCGGCGTGCGGGCGGCGCTGATGTGGGGAGCGATCGGGATCGGGGCCGTGGTCTGGATGTTTGTCCTGTATCGCCAGGATGTGCTCGTCGAACAGCGGTTGACCGAAGGGGAATTTGTCCTGGTGTGGACGGTGTCGACGTCGATTCTCATCGCTCTTGTCGTGCTCTTTTTCTATCTCAATCACCGCCTTCAGAGTTGGCTGACCGAGGAGTTGGAGGCCAAAAGCGTCAAGCTCGAGACTATCGTCGATACCGCTCCCAACGGCATGGTCACCATCGACGAAAAGGGAATCGTTCGAGGCGCCAACCGGGCTGCACAGGAGATGTTTGAACGACAGGAGTCGGAGTTGATCGGTGCCGGAATCTCGAGATTTATTCCCACTCTGGGCGATGATGTCGACGCCGGGGAGTTGTCGGTGGAAGCCTCGACGTCGCGCGCCTTGCCGTCGGCCGGCGGCCATACGGGAGTCCGCGGCGACGATGAGGAGTTTCCCATCGGGGTATCCATCGGTCGATTTACGGGACCACCCACAGAGCGGATGGTCCTGGTGTTGCGCGACGACAGTGAAATACGCGAGATGCGGGCCAAAATGATGCAGATGGACCGGATGTCCGCCGTCGGGACCCTGGCGACCGGGGTTGGCCACGAGATCAACAACCCACTGTCGTATATCAAGGGCAATCTGCAGTATCTTCACCGTCAGATTCGAGCCGTCGACGCCGACAAGCACGATCTGCCCTGTGACGACCTCGTCGAAGCCGCCGAGGATAGTCTCCACGGCCTACAGCGGGTTGCCAATATTGTCGAAGATCTGCGCGGGTTTGCCAGCCGGGGCGATACCGAGCAGTTGGAGGCCGTCGATGTGCACCAGGTCGTGGAATCGACGCTTTCAATTGCCAAGAATAAAATCCGTCATCGAGCCTGTCTTCGGCGCGACTTCGGCGAAATTCCGGCAGTGCTGGCCAATGAGGAGAGTCTGGGCCAGGTCATTCTCAACCTGGTGCTCAATGCCGCGGAGGCGATTCCCGAGGGCGACGCCGAAGAACACTACATCGAAATTCGGACCGAAATCGACGACGACAACGTCGCCATCTCCGTCTGTGACACCGGCCATGGAATCGTCGAAGACGATAGGGCCCGGATTTTCGATCCCTTCTTTACGACCCGGGGGCCGAAGGAGGGGACTGGGCTCGGCCTTTCGATCTCCCAGAAAATCATCAACGAGATGGGCGGCCACATCAGTGTCGAAAGCGAGGTCGGCGAGGGCTCGACGTTTACCGTTCGTCTTCCGGTGGCCCCCATCAATCTCAGAAACCATGAACAGGACGTCACCTTCGTCGATCTTCCAGAATCCTGCGACGGTCGGGTTTTGATTATCGACGACGAACCCAAGGTCTGTCGGGCCATTGAGCGGACGTTGGAGCGAAGTTACGACGTCGACTGCGTGACCGAAGCTGCCGAGCTCTTCGAGCGACTCGACGACGGCGCCGAAATCGATGTACTCCTCGTCGACGTCGTCATGCCGCGGATGACGGGACGTCAACTCGTGGAATCTCTGCGAGAGCGTCGACCGGATCTGGCGGATCGCGTCATCTTGATGTCCGGCGGGGCCTTCACCCCGGAGGCACGCGATTTTTTGGAGAACTGCGAACTCCCGTTTGTAGAAAAGCCCGTCGACCCCGGAGAGTTATTCGATACCATCGAAGCCGTTCGCGACGCACCGTAGGACCGACGGCTCAATATCGGGATGCGTCGGGGATTACGCCCTTATTATTCGGCCCGTATTGCGGGTTCGGCGACGGCGGGGAGGCTCAATTCGAAACAGGCCCCGCCGTCGGTGGGGACGTATCGGATCGAGCCGCCGTGGGCCTCCAGAAGTGCTCTGGTGATCGACAATCCCAGGCCGGTACCACCGCTGTCGCGGGCGGTGGTGAAAAACTCGTCGAAGATGCGTTCGGCGTTGCCCTCCGAGATTCCGGGGCCGTTGTCCTCAACGCGGAGTATAAATCGATCGGCGTCGCCGGCCTCGATGGAAATCGATACCCTGTCGCCGCCGTAGCGTTGAGCATTGACCACGAGGTTGGTCAATGCCGACTCCAGTGCGTCGGCGGCGATGGCGGCGATGGCATCGATATCGTCGCCGTCGACGATGACATCGAAGTCGGCGCCGCCGCAGGTGTCGGCGACCTCGCTGGCGACGGCCGCAATATCGCAGTGCTCGTCGTCGGAGGTGGCGACATCGGCTTTGGCCAATTCCAGAAGCCGGCCGACCAACTGCTCGAGACGGCGGGCGTCGTCGTCGAGCATCTCCAGAAAATTCTGGCGTTCGTCGTCGCTCATCTCCTCGAGATGATCGTCGAGCAACTCCACGGTGCCGCGGATGGAGGTCAGCGGTGTCTTGAATTCGTGAGAGACGCTGCGGGCGAAGGTCCGAATATAGTCGGCGCGTTCCTGGAGCGATGAGGCCATCGCCGCGATCGACTCCGATAGCCGCTGCACCTCGCGGGTTCCCGGCTTGGCAATCGGTTCACTTCCGTCGCCCTCCTCGCGGGCCGCCCGGTCGGTCTGATCGATGAGTCGCTCGATGGGGCGTCCGATGTAAAACGCCGTGAGTCCCGCAATCGTCAATCCACCGAGGAGCATCACCACCAGCAACAATCCAAAGGCGGTGCGGTTGTCGTACAGTGCCTGCGGAAGGCTCTTGGGTGTGCGCCACACCATCGCCGCGCCGACGATGCGGTCGCCGCGGGTCAGAGGCATCGCCATAAAGACGCGATTCGACGTCTCGCGGGCCACCGACTCCAGCGATAGCCCCTCCGGGATATGCTCTCGCCGGCGCAGAATTCGGACGATGTCGCCGTCGAGCGCCCCTTCGATCTCCTCGCGATGGCGCAGCGATTTCCCCTCCTGACTCTGGTTGGTCGTCGCCACCGTATGGCCGCGCCAGTCGACGACGGCCATCCCGGACATCGTCGTTCTCTGGGCCTGTCGCATGGCGGGTTCGATGCGTTCACCGACGCTATTGAGCAGCGGATCGGCGCTGCCAGAAGGCGTTTTCGGTGGTGCTTCGGGAGGGCGGATTTCATCGGTGGAGCTGTCGAGAACCGGTTCCAGGGGCCGGTATTCGAAGAATTCCCGGGGCCAGTCGATCTCTCCGGAGCACCCGAATTCCGCCGGCGATTCGTCGCCGTCCGATTCCTCGATGATCCGCGTCAGCTGGTGTTCGGCGTGGGCCTTGAGGTGAGCCGTCTGACTGATGACTTCGGCCTCCGTCTGTCGGACCAGCTGGGTGTCGTAGATCTGGAGGGCGGCCACGGCCAAAATGGGGACGCCCAATACGACGAGATTGACCAGTAGCAGTATCGTGCGAAGGCGGGGACGGGGAAGCATGGTCGTTACTCGCAATCGCCGAGTCGATAGCCGATGCCGTGGACCGTCTCGACGGGATCGGCATCGACGGCATCGAATTTATTGCGAAGCCGGCGGATGTGGCTGTCGATCGTCCGGTCGCTGACGACGACCCCGGTGCCGTAGGCCCGGTTCATTATTTCGCTGCGCGAAAAGACCTTGCCCGGATACCCCAGAAGGACCTCCAGTAGCTCGAATTCGCGGCGCGTCAACTCCAGCTCGTCGCCGTCCCAGAAGACGCGGTATTCGTCGAGATTGAGCCGCAGATGACCGTGTTTGAGCTCGTTGTCCGCCCGGCGTTGGTCGCCTTCATCGGTGTCCGGACCGGCCTGGACGTCGCCGTCGACCCGGCGCAATACGGCCTTGATGCGGGCCGTCAATTCCCGGGGGCTAAAGGGCTTTGTGACGTAGTCATCGCCGCCGAGTTCCAGTCCCACCACGCGGTCGATCTCTTCGTCTTTCGACGACAGAAAGATGACGGGGACGCCCGAATCCGCCCGCAGTTTTCGGCAGACTTCGGTGCCGTCCATCTCGGGCATCATGATGTCGAGCACCACCAGATCCGGGGTGTCGGCGGCAACTTTGTCGAGGGCCTCGGCGCCGTCGGTGGCCTCCAAAACATCAAAGCCCGTCTTTTCGAGGGCGAAACGGACGACCTGGCGGATATGCGGGTCGTCGTCGGCGATCAAGATCGTCGATCCATCGGGCATTGCGGGCCTCTATCCGGCGATTGCACATCAACACTGGGCACTTCTGAAGTTTCGGGTATCACCACCGCAAAGACAAGTGATAGCCGCCGGACGTGGTGGCGGGGCAAGCCCGCCACAGAAAAGAAGTGGGGATGGCCGATGTTAGCTCACAAGGCGTATTCCCCGATAGCACAAGGCATATCGGGGCCTTAGGGTTGTGGCGGACAAGACTCATTCCCCGATAGCACCGAGCATATCGGGGCCGGGCCTTGGGGATGAAATATGCCTCGATAGGACAGGGTATGTCGCGGTCCTGCGGTCGGCGATGGGAGGCGTGAGAGACAACCCCACCGTTCTTGTAGCGCTGGTGAGCGAGCCTTGTGAGCTACAGTCCCCGATAGCACCGAGCATATCGGGGCCTTAGGGTTGTGGCGGACAAGACTCATTCCCCGATAGCACCGAGCATATCGGGGCCGGGCCTTGGGGATGAAATATGCCTCGATAGGACAGGGTATGTCGCGGTCCTGCGGTCGGCGATGGGAGGCGTGAGAGACAACCCCACCGTTCTTGTAGCGCTGGTGAGCGAGCCTTGTGAGCTACAGGCGAAGCGACAATGGCGCCAGTACTTGGTCTCGCGGAGCGCTCGGGGTACGATGATATTCGCTTCGATAATCGCATCGTCTTGAGCGCGCGAGGCCTGCCATCTGTCGTCTCTACGGAATCTATGCGACGCACCCGACCAAGGTTCACTGCGAACTTCTTCACGTTCAGAATTCGCTGCTCGGTCAGTCCAGAGAGGATAGCCGCGGCTACGAGAACCCCCACGGCTGGGGTATCGGGATGGTTCGAGATGGCACCACCCGCTGCCGTCGCCAGGAAGACCCGGCCCACAAGAGCGAAAAATTTCGCGAAACCTCGATGGATACCTACGCCCAGGCCGTCGTCGCCCATATTCGCCGGGCGACGGTCGGCGAGCCGCGGATCGAAAATACCCACCCATTTTGCGTCGAAAACTCCTTTCTCGCCCACAACGGCCACGTCGACCACTTCGAGATTGTGGGCGAGCAAATCCGCGAGTTTTTGCCTCCGGAGCGACGCGACGCCATTGCGGGAACCACGGACTCCGAGCACTTTTTTCAGCTCGCGCTCCACGAATACGTCGACGCCGGAGCCGATACGATGGGCGACGCCCTTCAGCGGGCCACGCAGCGGTTGCGCCGCTGGGTGTTGGAGTCGCCCGGCGAAGGCGAGGGCGGGCTGGGGCTCAATACGCTGTGGGTCTACGACGGAAAATTTGCCGGCACCTGCCTGGAGCGAACGCTGTGGACCCGGACTCGAAGCGGCGTCGACAGGTGTCACTTCTGCGACGAATACCACGCCGAGCCCGGCGATGAGCGCTATCAATTTATCGAGTTTGCCTCGGAGCGACTGACCCTCGAGGACAACTGGCGTCGCGTTCCCGACCGAAGCGTATTCTGGGTCGACGACAACCACGAAGTACAATTCGAACCGATGTGGGATCCGCAGTGACCGGTAGATAACAGACCTTCTGGGTGGCCCCAGCGATGAGTGACATCGACGACATTCTCCACAGTCTCCGCAATGCGGAGGACGCCGGTCGCCGGCGCCGATTCTTCGCCGGATTGCTGCTTCCGTTTCGCGCCATCGCATTTCTGGCCACCCATCCGTCGCTGTGGGGCTGGGCCGTACTTCCGGCGCTCATCAATATTGCGATCTTCGCAATCATCGCCGCCGCCCTGGTATTTAACGTCGGCACCGTACTCGACGGGATCTGGGCTCAGCCCGACGTCAGCGCCTGGTATCACTGGCTCGGGCTCGGCATGTGGTATTTCGTTTTTGCGCTGCTGATTGTCGGGTCGCTTGTCGTCGCGTACTACCTGGTGTTGCTTGTGGCCGGCGTCGTCGCCAGCCCCTTTGCCGACAAGTTGTCGCGACAGACCGAAGAGGCCATGACCGGGGCGATATCCGATGCGCGACACGGCGAATCGGAGTGGATCGCCGTGATCCGCTCTGCCGCCGTCAGCCTGCTGCGTCTGGCGCTGTATCTTTTGGGATTGGCGGTGCTGTTGCCGCTTTATCTGGTGCCGGCCGTCGGCACGCTGTCATATACGGTGCTGGCCACCTGTTGGAGTGCCCTTTTTCTGGCCGTCGAGTACTCCAATGACACATTGGATCGGCGGGGCCTGATATTTTCGCACAAACTGCGCACCGTGCGTCACAATATCGATATGGCCGGAGGATTTGGGCTGGGAACGAGTCTGCTTCTGGTGATTCCCATCGTCAATCTACTGGCCATGCCGATCGCCGTGGTGGGCGGAACGGCGCTGGGGCTTGCACTGCGGCGAGACGACGAGAGTGACCGCCATGGGACGTCACAATCATGAGTGAGCCGACGCGTCTACAGACGATTCTTCGCAATCGAAAGCGCCACCACCCGGTGCCGGAAGTGTCGGTGGGCCGCCGCGCCGAGTTGCATGTAGAGGCCATGCTCGCAGAGCGTCTGGAGGGGACGGCCTGGGACTACAGCGCCGGCCTGCGGGTTCCCCACGGCGGTCGGCGCCGGGAAATCGACTTCGTCATCTCCACCCCCGACGAGTTGTGGGTGGTGGAACTCAAAAACTGGAGCGGCTTTGTGGGCGTCGACGACGGCGGCAATGTCGTCCAGCACCGAAGCGCTGGCCGCGGCGTCGTCGACCACGGCCGCCTGATTGATGACATGGATGCCCGGCGCCGGGCATTGCGCAACTACCTTCGGCGCTCGCTCGACGAGGTGCCCACCATTCGGACGCTGCTCGTATTCTACGACAGCGGCGTCGGTCTCGACGACAGTCTGACGTCCGCCGGAGATCTCCAGGTGATGCGGCGCCCCGAATTCCTGTCGCTACTTCCCGACCCGTCGGGTCCCGGTTTCGTGGGGCGACTGGTCCACAGAATTTTCGGCAACGGTGACGAGCCCTCCGCGCTGCCGGCGGTCTCGGAGCCGATTCGACAGGCTCGAGAGCACTACTCGAAGCTCGGCACATGGGATCTATTGGCGCTGTACGGCGGCCAACTTATCTCCGGTGATCTGGTCGGCGCCTCGATGCAGCAGTGTAGTGATCGAGAGCGATTTCGGCGGTTTCGCCTCGATGTCCCGCGCGGGGTGATGGATTTGCTATTTCGCTCTCCGCTGGAGATCGAAATTACGGCTGTCGAGCGAAGTGGCGAGACGATCCAGTTGTGCTGTGGCTTCGATGAGACGATCCGCTTTCACTGCGCCGGTGATCCAAAACCAAAGAGGTTTGAATTGCGCGATGTAGAGGCCCTGGTGTTGAGTCGCTGATCGCTGCGTGGAGCGGAATTACAAGTGGCCCTGGGCCCGGAGTCGTTGTTCGACTTGTTTCATGCCCTCCTGGAGGGAGACGCGCGGTTCGTAGCCCAATTCGCTGCGGGCCTTGTCGGTCGAGACCTTGTGTTTGCGAAGCATGAAATTCATGGCCTCCGGTGTCGCCGGCGGCTCGGAGCCAAAGAGCCGGAAGACGGGGCCGGCGACGGTCAAAAACGCCTTGAGCAACACGGCGGGGGCCGTCGATAGATCGCCGTCGCCGCGCATCGCGGCGTGGTATTTGTAGAACTCGATGGACTCCGTCGCGCAGTCGTCGGTGACGTTAAAAACGTCGCCGGTGGCGTCCTGTTCGAGTGCCAGAAAGACGGCGTCCAGCAGATTGTCGACGTAGACGTGATTGATGACGCCTCGTCCACCGTCGGGCAGCGTAAACAGGCCGGCTTCCATCATCTCCATCGGGCGCAAAATCCAGGGCCGGGAGCCGGCGCCGTAGACGTCACCGGGCCGGATGGCGATGACGCCCATCCCGTCGGGGTCGTGGAAGCTGCGGGCGACCTTTTCGCTTTCGCGCTTGGTTTCGCAGTAGATATTGTCGACGTCGGGAAATTCGAAGGTCTCGTCGACGCCCTCCGGATAGTCAAAGCCGTAGACCATGACCGACGATAGATGAACGAATCGCTCCACACCGGCACTCCGGGCGGCTTCGGCGATATTACGCGTCCCCTCCACATTGACGCGGTAAAAGCGGGCCCGGTCGCCGGCCTCGTCGACGATCGCCGCCGTGTGAAAGACGACGTCCACATCATCGAAGATTTCGCCGTACGACTCCGGATCGCAGACATCGCCGACAGTCGCCTCGGCACCGATAGCTTCCGCCCGCGATACACCGGCCGGGTCGATATCAAACCCCCGAACCGTCCATCCCTTGTCGACGGCGCGCTCGGCCATGCGAAGTCCAATAAATCCGCCGATTCCCGTAATTGCGATGGTCGTCATAACTATCCTCGTACACAAAGTGCATTGGCGTAGGAGCCTGTTGCGTATAGCGGACCGAGACGATGTGGAGCTTATGTGCAACAGGCTCCTGGCTACGAGGATGTATCGCACAAACCGGAGCAGGTGAAGTGGCTTCAGCTCTATCGAGGCCGCTTTTGCTGCCGTCCGCGAATGGCCTGCCATCCGTATTCGACGGCGTCTACAAATTGAGTCCAGGTCCCGTGGTGTTGCGAATCCCATCCCTGACGGGCGAAGGGCTCCACATCGACCCAGGGCATGTCTCGAAATCCGCCGTGTTCGGCGAGTACGACGCCGTAGTGATAGGCCCGGGCGCACTGCGCATAGCTTAGGTCGGTATCGTCGTAGCGGCGCTGGTAATGGCGCTGAAATGAGTTCTCGAAGCGCTTGAGAACTCCCGGTGTGCCCGCCGCCTCCGGCTGTGATGAGGGGCGCCGGGGCTGCTCGATGTCGCCGTCGGTTCCAGGCGGCGGCGACTGAGGGGGGCCATGTCGTTCGGGCCCGGAGTCTCCGCTGTCGAGGTCGGTGTTGATGTCGACGGGCCCGCCCACCGCTTTTCGAAATCGGATGCGCTCCGGTCGATTCGAATCCGGTGTCTTCTCCAGATCAAAGCGGGCCATCAGCTCGAAGAGTTGTTCGATGCGGTCGTTATCGCAGGTGATGACGAGCAGGGTGGCTCCCCGATGAATCCGATCTGCGTAGCGGGGGGCCTCGTCGTCCTCCATCCCCAGGTGGCGCAATGCCCCGGCGTTGAGATCTCGGCCGTCACTCAGATGGGTCGATCGGCTGTCGACCAGGATGCATTCCAGGCCGGCGTCATCGAGGGCCTGCATGACGCGATGGGCCTCGGCTTTGCGTTCGAACAGGGCTGTACTTCGGGTCATCATAGCGGGCGCTCCGTCGCAACGTTTCTCGTCCCCTGGGACGTCAGTGTCGGGCTGAACATGCAGAACAAATCTTGTGCGGATCTTCAAAATGCCAAATATTTGGGGGGGGCGGAGTTGATACAGGGGCCAGGGTGCCCCTGTGTCTTCGCCAGCGGCCCCAGCGGTTTTACGCCGCTGGGGAGCAAAGTTTGAGAACATAGAAGACAGCCGAAAGCGGGGACGCTTCCGTCTCCAGCAACCCCAGAACCACAACACCAAGCCCCTCCACCGCGGCGCGGGGAGGGGTCAGCAGCAGCCTTATACCGCCACCAATGCGCATCAGCCGCTTCCAGCGTCGCCTCCTGTGATCGATGACAGCGCCGGGAATCCTCCCGGCGCAAAGATGTCATCGGCTCCAGCATTCACAGGGTGATCGCAAAGTCACGACCCACATCAACGACATCAATTGACAGATCGGTCAGATCTTGATCTTAACCTCTTGCTCATTGACTCCAGACGGCAAGAGGTTGAAGTGGCTGAAGACAAGCACAAAGACGATGGCGAATGCGTTGACAATTCGGTTCGTGGACAACTGCTGGACTCACTGGAAGTGGTAGATGACCCGCGTTCATCCCGGGGAAAACGGTACCCGATCATCGAGGTCATATCGATCGTTGTGTTTGGGTGTATGTGTGGCTGTGATAACGCCGAAGCCCTCGAAGACTGGGCGCGTAAAGAGGAGGAATGGCTGGCTGGTTTTCTTGAGATGGATCACGGAACGCCATCACAGGATGTATTCTTGAGAGTACTGGCCGCGATAAAGCCCGAGCAGTTCCGGCAGGCGTTTTTGGACTGGGTACAGGTTGTGTTTGAGCCACTGGGCCTCGAAACCCAGATTGCCGTAGATGGTCAAACGCACTGCAACAGTTCCGATCGTGGCTGCTCGAAAAGCCCGGTACATATGGTTCATGCAATGGCATGTGACACGGGGTTGGTATTGGGCCAGGTTCCAACCGAGGAGAAATCCAATGAAATCAAGGCGATCCCGGTGCTGTTGGAGTTGTTAGACATCGAAGGTGCTCTCGTGTCGATCGATGCGATGGGCACCCAACGACACATCGCCAATTTGATCCGTAGCAAGAAGGGCGACTATCTGCTCGGACTCAAAGGCAACCAGTCGACGCTATACGAAGAAACGATTGAACTATTCGAAGAGGCACTAGACGAACGACAACGATCGGTGGATGAACCAGAGCCGCCGGAGGTTAAAGAAGCCACAGATGTCGATGCTGGACACGGCCGGATCGAGACTCGAACAGCCTATGTGATCAAGGATTTTGAACAGTGGGTCCCTTCTTCGAGCAAATGGCATGGGATCGAGTCATTGATAGCGGTGGAGGCGAAAAGAGAAGACCCGATTTCCGAAGAAATACAGGTCGAACGCCGCTATTACATCAGCAGCCGCAAACTCAAGCCAGAAGAGGCCAATGAAGCAGTCCGCTCCCACTGGCTGGTCGAAAACCAACTCCACTGGGTACTGGATGTCAGTTTTGGTCAAGACGCTTCCCGAGTACGCACCGAACATGCCGCTGAAAACCTCGGAGTGGTCCGACATTTCGCGCTAAATCTGATTCGAAACTACGACGGCGACAACTACTCCATGCCACGGCGTCGAAGATTATGTGACTACGACACCGAATATCGAGAATTGCTTCTCGCCGACACGATATCCTGACGACTTTGCGATTCCCCTGCCAGCATTCACTCGGCGCGTTGTCTGCCGCCGCAGCCGTTGATATATTGAATCCACTACATCGACGATCCGCGCCGCTGTTGGAGCCCAATGCTCATGGCCGATGA
>CAYUPT010000030.1:0-14771 GCA_964446725.1 uncultured Bradymonadales bacterium
ATGGCCTATGCCATGCTGGCCGGCCTTCCGCCGATTGTGGGGCTATACGCCTCGACGGTGCCCCTGGTGGGCTATGCGCTGTTCGGAAGCTCACGGCAACTGGCGGTGGGCCCGGTGGCGGTGCTGTCGCTGATGACCGCCGCCAGTGTGGGCGCCATTGCCGAAACCGGCACCGACGCCTACCTGACGTATGCCCTACTTCTGGCGCTGATGGTCGGCATCATTCAGCTCGTGATGGGCATTGCCCGGATGGGAATCGTCACCAACTTTTTGTCACACCCCGTATTGAGCGGGTTTACATCGGCGGCGGCGCTGATCATCGCCTTTAGTCAATTCGAAGATCTGATCGGCGTCGGGTTTCACCTTCCGACGGCCATTGTCGGCGGTGTTAGCCTGGCCTTTTTGCTGGCGGTCCGATTCTTTAAGCCATCGTTTCCGGGGATGTTCTTCATTGTCGCGGTCTCCATTGTCGCCGCCTGGGCGTTGGGACTCGACGAATGGGGCGTCGCCGTCGTCGGGGAGGTCCCCGGCGGCGTTCCAACTCCGACGCTGGTTCCCGTCGACTGGGAAGTGATGCAGACCCTGTTGCCATCGGCGGTGGTCATCGCCCTGGTGGGTTTTATGGAGTCCTTTGCGGTGGCCAAAAAGATCGGCGAGCGCCACGGAGAGGCCGACGACCTGGATGCCAACCGGGAATTGGTGGGACTGGGGGCGGCCAACGTCGGCGCCGGGATCTTCGGGGGCTATCCGGTCACCGGCGGGTTCTCCCGTTCGGCGGTCAACGACAAGGCCGGTGCCAGCTCCAATCTGGCGGGAATGATCACGGCGGTGGTCATCGTCGTCGTACTGCTTTTATTGACCGACCTCTTTTACTACCTGCCTCAGACGGTACTGGCGGCGATCATTATGACCGCCATCGTCGGACTCATCGATCTGGAGGCCGTCAAACACCTGTGGCAGGTCAAGCGCGACGGGCTGGTCATTCTGGTATTGACCTTTGTGTCGACGCTGCTGATCGGCATCGAAGAGGGCCTGGCGATCGGTATCGGCGGCTCCCTTCTGTGGTTCATCATTCGCGCCACCCGACCGCATACCGCGGTACTCGGAAGACTTCCCAATACCACCAGCTATCGCAATCTGGAGCGGCACCCCGAGGCCAAAACCATTCCCGGCCTGCTTTTGGTGCGCATCGACAGCCAGTTCTTCTTTGGCAATGTCTCGTTTCTCAAGGACAAGCTCACCGAACTGGAACAGCAGATGGAAGAACCGCTTCAGGCGGTGATCATCGACGCCTCCTCGGTCAACCAGCTCGATTCCTCGGCAGAATTGGCACTCCATCAGATTCTCGAGGACTACCAGGAGCGGGGTATCGAGATGTACTTCGCCAAGGTCAAAGGCCCGGTCAAAGACGTGATGCGGGCATCGAAGTTCTTCGAAGACCTGGGTGAAGAACACTTCACCTACCGGGTCCACCAGGCCGTCGAGAAGGCCTGCCAAACCTGCTACGGCGCCGACGATCCGGCGGAACTCGAAGAGACTGTAGACGACTGATTTTTCACGCCGCAAACAGGCGTCGACACGACGCCAACTGAGGAACGTACTGTGGAAGCCTTGACCCCCGATATGATTCTGGTGCTGGTGATTTTGGGCGGCGCCATCGCCATGTTCGTCACCGAGATTGTGCGCATCGACATCGCCGCCATCCTGATCATGGTCGTCGTCGGCATTACCGGTCTGGTGCCGACCGATGATCTATTTTCTGGGTTCGCGTCCAACGCCGTGATCTCGATTATCGCCGTCATGATCCTGGGCGCCGGACTGGACCGGGTCGGCGTCATGCGCCGGGTCGCCGCCTTTTTGCTCGATGTCGGCGGCGAGACCGAACGGCGGATCACGTCGCTGGTCTCCGGCGCCGTGGCCGCCATCAGCGCCTTTATGCAAAATATCGGCGCCGCCGCCCTGTTTTTGCCGGTCGTCGAGCGGATGGCCGAACGCACGGGCATCGCCGTGTCGCGCTTGATGATGCCCATGGGTTTTGCCGCCATTCTGGGCGGTACGATCACACTGGTAGCCTCCGGCCCGCTGATTTTGCTCAACGACCTGTTGGCGTCGACCTCCCAGAACCTGGGCATCGATATCGAGCCCTATGGACTCTTCGATCCGACCCCGATCGGACTGGCGCTTGTGATATCAGGGATCGTCATGTTCGCGCTATTTGGCAAGTGGCTGCTGCCCGATATTCGCGACCGGCGCGATCCCCATGGATCGATGCCCGATATCGCCGCCTATTACGGGCTGGACCAGGAGATCTGTTCCTTTGTGGTCCCCCGCAACAGCAGTCTGGTGGGCCGGGAAGTGGAATCCATCGAATCCGTGCCCCGCGGCGTGTTGATCGCCGCCGTTCAGGATGGCGACGGACTGACCATCGCTCCCCCCAGAGACTACGTCATCGAGGCCGGCGCCATCATCGGCCTCGTCGGAACCGGACGGCCGGTCCAGCGCTTTAGCGCCGACCACAACCTCAAAGACGCCGACGAAAACCCGTTTACCATCCTCCACGACGACGACCGGGCCGGCATGGCAGAACTGGTGGTCCGCCCCGGCGGCGATGCCATCGGCAACAAGGTACGCCAGATACGACTGCGCGAGGCCTACGGCGTCACGCTTCTGGCCGTGCACCGCGACGGCGAATTGATCACCGATGAATTGCGCCAGGTCGTTCTCCAGGAGGGCGATATCCTGGTGGTATTTACTCCCTGGGAGCGACTGAACCAACTGGCCGAAAACCCCTCGTTTGTCATCCTCTCCGATTACCCGGCGGAACCGCCCAGGACCGACAAACAATGGTGGGCACTCGGTGGATTTTCCCTGGCGCTTGGACTGGTGATCTTTACGGACTTCCAGCTTTCTCTGTCGCTGATGGTCGGTGCCATCATTGTACTGTTATCAAAGGTGCTGACCGCCGACGAGGCCTACCGAGCCGTCTCCTGGAAGACCGTCTTCTTGCTGGCAGCACTGATCCCACTGGGCCAGGCCGTCGAGGATACCGGCACCGCCGCCTGGATCGCCGAGCAGGTCATCTCGGCGACCGGCGATCTTCCGCTGTGGGGCATGCAACTGGTGATCGCCGTACTGGCCACGGCCTTTACGCTGACGATCTCCAACGTCGGCGCCACCGTCCTTCTGGTGCCTCTGGCGGCCAACGTCGCACTCGGCGTCGACGCCGACCCCGCTCAGTTCGGGCTGATCGTCGCCATTGCCGCCTCCAACGCCTTTTTGCTTCCCACCCACCAGGTCAATGCCCTGATCATGACCCCCGGCGGCTACCAGGTGAAGAATTTCGTCAAAGCTGGAACGGCGATGACAATCCTCTTTTTGGTGGTCCTGATCCCGATGATCAATATCTTCGGATAATCGATGGCCAGCGATAACGAGTGGGGGAGCCCGGCGACGACGGTGTCTGAGAAGCTGTCAATATAATGTCGGACCGCGTTCCGATAAAATCCTCATCGTCGGAATTTGAGCATTGAACAGACCACCGTCGGTCAATATGCTGCGCCGTAGAAATTATTGACATGAAGCTGGGTTTTGTACGTCCAAAGGCCGCCGTGATGCCCCCGCTTAGACCATCGAGCTACGTCACCGCCGTCGTGACGCTCCTTCTTCTATTCGCCATCCCGGCAACAACCGTTGCGGCCGGCGATTCCGATGACATCGAAGATCGACCAACCTACGAACCGACAGCCGAACAGCTCGAACTCAATGAACGCGGTGTCGAGGCGTTGATCACCGGAGAGCACGCCCGCTCCGTCGCCCTCCTGACCGAGGCCTATCGCCTGGGCGAGGTCAATATTCTGGCACTCAATCTCGGTCGTGCCTACCAGGCACTCGGCCAGTGCGACGAGGCCGAAGCGAAGCTCGAACTCGTCGACGAGCTCCCCGTTGTCGACACACCTCCTCCACAACGGGTCGAAGACCGGGCCGACGAATACCTCCAGGAGGTTCGTGACAGCTGCGAAGACGACGTCGAAACCGACGCCGACGATGCCGGAGACCTCGAAATGGAGTCGACTGACCCCTCCGCCGATGAGGATCGACCGGCCGAAGAACTCATCCCCCTGGAAGACGACGCCTGGCTTACCGACAACCAGCGCGACGTCGGCCGCTACACCACCGGCGCCGGCGCGGTGTTGGCGGCAACCGCCGCCGGGCTGCATCTCACGGCCCGCCATCAACGCTCGACGGCCGAAGAGAAACTCCACGACGAGCAATATCGCAGCGGCGACGACGCCGACGTCCACTCCAGCCTGACCCAGGCCGGGGTCGCTGCCATCGAGACCCGCACAAGCCGGCTCGACACCGCCGCCGTCACCACCGGCGCTGTCGGCCTCCTCGCCATCGGTGCCGGTGCCTATCTTTGGATGTCGGCTCCCGATGCCACCGCCGAGACGACGGCCCTCGATGTCTCTGTCGATGACGACCGTTGGCTACTTCGATGGTCCACCGCGTTTTGAATCCCCTGCTGATCGTTGATTACTGTTTCTCGAACCGACAATTATGATGAATCAATTAACTCGCCCGCTGCTGTATTCGCTGATATTGCCAACATTGACCGTCTTCTTTGTCGCCGGATGCGGCTCCGAGATCGACGACGACGGGGTCTATTTTGCGTGTGACGACGATGGCGACTGCGCCTCCGGATTCTCCTGTCTGGAGCGGCCCGACGGCCAATTCGTCTGCGCTCAGGAGAGCTTCGACGACTCGATAACCCCGGAGGACTGCGAACCGGGGGCCGGCGAAAACGAATCGGTCGACATCGTCGATGGTGAATGCGTCTACGAGTGCCACGACGGCTACTCGGACTGCGACGACGATATCATCGGATGTGAATCGGACGTCGACGACTGCGACGAATTGTGCGACGACGCCGTCAATGTGACCGACTCGTTTTTCAACGACGACGAAAACCAATGCGTCTTCGAATGCGAAACCGGCTACAGCGACTGCACCGACGATATCGCCGGCTGCGAATCGGACGTCGACGACTGCGAGGACGCCTGTCCGGCCGGCGAAAACCAGTCCGCCGAATTCGACGACGACGGCCAGTGTATCCGACAGTGCCATGACGGGTTCAAAGATTGCGATCCCGATGTCTTCGGATGCGACGCCGAAGTCGACGAGTGCGACGATCTTTGCGACGACGGCGTCAATGCCACGACCACGTACGACACCGACAGCGGTGAGTGTATCTACGAGTGCGACGATGGCTTTAGCGACTGTCTCGACTACGCCCCCGGCTGCGACTCCGAGCAGTCGAGCTGCCAGTACATCGAAGAGGCGATCTACGTCGACCGATCCGGCAGCGGCGACGACGCCAATCCGGGGACCCCGGCAGAGCCGGTCTACTCGCTCGATGTCGCCGTCGAGAAGGTCGACGATCACGATGACGTCTCGGCGATCCATCTCTCCGACGGCACCTTCGAACTGACGACGGCCATCGAGTCCGCGATCTCCATCCGGGGTGGATTCGTTCCCGACGACCAGTGGTCTCACGACGACGACGTCGACACGATCATCGAATACGGCGGTATCGACGATGGTGACCTTCCGACGACGCTGCTGATCGACCTCCGCGATGATGACACCGAAGACAATGTCGAGCTCCAGGACCTCACCATCGACGCCCCGGAGGCCACCGACGAGCATCCCACCATCGCCACCATCCGCGCCATAGGCGCCGACAACGGGGTTGTCATCGACGAGTCAACCGTCGAACTCGGCGAGGGCCGAGACGGTGATGACGGCGGCCACGGCGCCGATGGGGAACACGGTCAGAGCGGTAGTTTCGGTACCACCGTCAACAGCAGTACCACCGTCGCCAACGGCGGTTCGGGGGGGAGTCTCAACTGCGACACCTCCGTCGACGCCGGTGACGGCGGCATTGGCGGCACCGGCGGCTATTATGTGGGCGATGATGACCTGACAGACGGTAGCAACGGGGGCGCCGGTCAGGCGCCCAATCCTCCGGGCCTCGAGCCTGGAGCCGGAGGCGACGGCGGAAGCAAAGCCGACGGGGGATCGAGTGCAGGAGACGGCAGCTCCGGAGATTCAGCAAACAATGACATCCCGGAGCTGACGCCACCGGAGAGCACCGACGCGTCACCACCGATCGCCGATTTTGGCTCGTCCCTCGATTGGAATCGAGCCGGGCCGGTCGACGGTGCTGACGGTCACCCCGGTGCCGGAGGCGGCGGCGGAGGCGGTGGCGGCAGTATCGCGTCCGCCGACGATAACGGTCAGGGAGCCGGGGGCGGCGGGGGCGGCTCCGGTGGATGTGGCGGAGAAGGCGGCGAAGGGGGATACGACGGCGGTTCGGTCTTCGGGATCGTCACTGACGGACAGCTCGAGGTCGGTGACGTCGAATTCGTCGGCGGTACGGCCGGTGACGGAGGCGATGGAGGCAACGGTGGATGCGGCGGCGACGGGGGCAGTGGCGGCTCCGGTGGCGACTCGTTTATTGCCGACGCCGGCGACGGAGCAAACGGCGGATCCGGTGAAGCCGGTACCGCCGGGGCCGGCGGCAAGGGAGGCGATGCCGGCTCGATCATCGCCGTCGGACTCGTCGGCGCCGACAGCGACTACGACCAACTCGGCGGCACCGACGTCGACTTCGACGAAAACAGCGCCTCTGCCGGTACCGGTGGCGCCGGCGGTGCGGTCGACGACGACTGCGACGAGACGTATCCGGAGGCCGGCGACGGCCTGGACGGCGTCGTCGAGTTCACTCACACCTTCTAGTCAAAACTACGCCGGGGCTCACGGCATTGACAGCTACCGAGTAGGCATCGACGAACTTCCCGTCGTGGTTAGGTTTGCTCCGAAAGGCGTCGACGAGGCGGTATCTCTGGTGGATCGATTGGCGTCTACCAGGGCGACAGTCGTTGACCCGGGCCTATCTCTTTTTCGCACCGGACGCCGTCTTTTTGTGGCGTTCCCCCGGTGTCGCCCCCCGGGTCTGTTTTTTCGATTCCCCACCGAAGCCAGGGGAGTCGATACGTGGATACCAGCCCGTACTGTTTCAAAATATAACAACCCCGTCAACGACCTGAAACACACCACAGGTATTGACGGAGTGATAGACCATCTCGACCGGACCAAATCGGCTCAGGACCGTTTATGACGCCGGTTCAGGTCTTGCATGACATATCGGGATGACTGTCGATTTTCGGACCGGAGCCATTTCTCCGGTCACTTGCGCCGCATCTATCACCACACTCGATGCAGGAGACGTTTCCATGAGCACACCGACATCTCCCACGAATACCTCTTCTGAGCAGCCGCGCTCGCCGGACGGCGCTGGCGAATCGCTGGAAACGCGGCTGGACCGGATCGACGCCCGGCTCGACCGTCTGGAGCGATCCATCGGCCGCGTCACCGAACTACTGGACCAGGTACCGCTTCTGGTCGGCGGATTCACCGATGTTGCCGACGACGCCATCGGTGACGACGGCGCCGACATCGACGCCCGGCTCCAGAAGCTGGTGCGGGTCGCCGACAAAGTCACACGCCCCGAAGTACTGGAAGGACTGGAACAGATCGCCGAACGAGGCGATCAGCTCCAGAAGCTCGTCGAAATTACAGACGCCCTCCCCGGCGGAGTGGCCATGGTCATCGATATCTTCGACGACCTCGTCGAACGCAGCGTCGAGGAGGGCATCGATATCATAGAAGTCAGCCAGCAGTTGAGTCTGGCGGCCACCAAATTCGCCCGCTTCGTCAAGGGCCCGGAATTTCAGGCCGTACTCGACGCCGGCGTCCTCGATCCCGAGGCCGTTCAGATGGTGGGTCGGGCCGGAGATGCACTCGCCGAGGTATCCGTCGAAAAGAATGAGCAGACAGGGATGTTCGGACTTCTCGGCGCGATGCGCGATGACGACGTCCGACGGGCCATCGGCTTTGCCGTGGCCTTTGCCCGCCGATTCGGCGCCGATCTCGACACCACCTCGCCCCGAAAGCTCCCGGAGTAAAGCCCCCCTCATTGCATTGAGCAACACCGCCCCTGCTCGCACTGAGCACGGATGTGAACTCCACGCAACCCATTACCTCCAACCCCCTTTGAGACCATGAACGAATCCAGCCATCACGAAGTACTCATCATCGGCGGCGGCGCCGCCGGCATCTCCATCGGCTCCCGACTGACCGAACGAGATGAACCACTGGACGTCGCCATTATCGAACCGGCAAACGAACACTACTACCAGCCGCTGTGGACGCTGGTCGGCGGCGGCGTATTCGAACGCGAGCACACCTGCAAACCGATGGCGGAGGTCATTCCTCCGAATGCGCGTTGGATCCAGGACGCCGCCTCTGAATTCGACCCCGACAACAACACCGTCACCTGCCAGTCCGGTACCACCTACAGCTACGATTATCTGGTCGTCGCCGCCGGCATTCAACTCGACTGGGATCACATCGAGGGGCTAGAGGGCAACGTCGGGACACAGGGAATCTGCTCGAACTACTCCTACGACACGGTGGAGTCGACCTGGGAGACGCTGCGCAACTTCTCGGGTGGCAACGCCGTATTCACCTATCCGCGCAACCCCATCAAATGCGCCGGAGCCCCCCAGAAGATCATGTGGCTCGCCGAACACCACCTGAATCGCCAGGGCATCCGCGACCAATCGGAAGTCCACTTCGCCACCTCCACCCCGTCGATCTTCGGCGTCGACAAATACCGACGGCCTCTCGAAAAGCTGGTCGAAGAACGGGACATCACCACCCACTTCGAACGGGTCCTCACCGCCGTGCGTCCCGACGACAAGGTGGCGGTCTTCGAAAGCCCTGACGGCGAAGAGACCTTGGAGCTGGACTACGACATGCTGCATGTCACCCCGCCCCAGAGCGCGCCGGACTTCCTCAAAGACAGCCCCCTTTCGAACGACGACGGGTGGGTGGACGTCGACAAATACACCACCCAGCATGTGCGCTATTCCAACATCTTTTCGGCGGGAGACTGCTCCAGCCTGCCGACCTCCAAGACCGGCGCCGCGGTGCGCAAGGAAGTGCCGGTATTGGTGGATAACCTGCTGGCCCAGCGCGCCGGCGAACAGTTGGCTGCCCAGTACAATGGCTACGCCTCCTGTCCGTTGGTCACCGGCTACGGCCGCCTGATCCTCGCCGAATTTGACTACGACGGAAACCCCGACGAGTCCTTTCCCTTCGACCAGGCCCGGGAGCGCTACAGCATGTACGCTCTCAAGGCCTACGGGCTACCCGAGATGTACTGGCACGGGATGCTGAAGGGACGCGCTTGACCCCGATTATTGTACCGCCACCTCCAATTCGGCATCATCGGACAACTGGAGTTCGTCGATGTGTCCGCTCTCGCCGTCGTCGGTGATGACATGGGCGTGAATCGAGGTGGTGTGGTCGACGACCACTCCGGTGTGCTCGGTGGTAAAGAGACCGGCGACGCGCACCGGCTGGCCGTCGGTGTCGAATTGGTGGGCGTAGTCTTTTCGCTCGTCGCAGGAGTTGGCCCCGCCTTCGGGGATGCGCTCGCCGTCGACGACGTGCCAGTGCACCGACGCCTCTGGATCGGTGATCCGGAATGGCAGCGCAGCATCGACGCCCTTTTCGTCGCGCCACTGTCCCAGATACTCCTGTAGTGACGCCAGGTCCCGAGCGTCGGCAAGGTCGACGTCAGTCCATTGAGTGACGCTGGCACCGAATAAAATCGTGGCGTCCAATTCGCCGGCCACGTCGTCGACCGACACCTCTTCAAATGTCGGTTCCTCGCCGGCATGACCGAGATACAACGCATCATCCCAGACTGTGATTTCGCCGCCGAGCTCTCCGAGAGCTCCCACGGCGTGGGTCATCGCCGACTCGCCACCCATGGCATCGACGAGCTCAACCGACGGCGAGTAATCCTCTTCCAGATTGATCTGGCGAAGCTCCCCATAGGTCGTCAGCGAGGGGGGCTCCATCTCCAGGACATCCTCGCTCTCGGGACCATTCTCGTCTTGAGTCTCCACTTCTTCGCTCTCCACCGCTTGTTGTTCGCTGTCACGTTCACCGGAGTCACAGCCGGCACCGAAAAGTGCGACGGCGCCGATGGCGACAGCCATTGTCCACGCCTTCCATTCGATGTTCCGGGGGCTTTTCGAATACAAATAACTCACGAATTTTCCTTGTTGCTCAACACTCTGTCGCGACCCATTTTGATGGCGAGGATCACCAGGCCGGAACTGTGCATCAAAAAGTCGAAGATGTAGATCGGCTCCGTCAATTCACCGGCGACGAGCATCTTGCCGGTCTCCCACAGATGGGGTTCTGGATAAAACGGCGCCAGCGCCAGAAGTAGTGCCAACGGCACCAGCAGTCGGTACGACATCTCGTCGAATTCGGTGGCGACGCGCTCTTTGATCGATGACACCAAGCTACTCATGGCAGTCTACCTGCGTCTGGAGTCGGAGACCACACTTTCGCACACGGCCTCCATATCGCCCCCGGACAAGATGCTGGGGCGATTACGCGTTCTCCTTGCGGCGACACGTCGACAATCCAACCAATTTATAAGCCGGACAAAAGCCGGCTGCGCCGGTGACCAGGGGAACGATTCCCACCAGGCCCCACAGTGTCTGTGGACCGACGACCACCAGACTCAGTAGTCCCAGCCCGACGACCACGCGAAGAATCCGATCAATTTTCCCTTCGTTTTTCAATTCCTGTAGTACCGACATTACAACCTCCTATAGACAACAAACCGATGACTCGGCGAATACGCTGTCGCACCGCCCAACAACGGCGGAAAACGACTCGATGAATGCTCAATTTGGGGCCGCCTCTTCGAAGGCCTCCACCAGATCACCGGCGGAAATCACCTCCGATAGTGTCTCGGCGCGATCCGGATGATCCGGCGAATAGACCAGGTAGTAGGGGATGCCGGCGCGATTGTACTCCGCCAATTTCTCGCGGATATCCTCGTCGGGATCGGTCCAGTCGGCCTCCAGCATGGCCACGTCGTATTCATCGACGGCCCGATAGACCTCCTCGGTCTCGATGGCATTTTCCTTGTTGACCTGACAGGTCAGACACCAGTCAGCGGTGAAGTTGACGAAGACCGGACGTCCCTCGTCAAGAGCGTCGGCGACGGCGTCTTCGGACCAGGGTTTCCAGTCGATATCGGCGTCGACGTCGACCTCCACCGCCGAGCTGGAACTTCGCTCGATGGGAAAGGTCAGCCAACTGGCAGCGCCCATAAGTCCCACAGCCAGTGCCAGAGAAAGGACTTTCTTTGTCGACCAGGGCTTGAATTGCACCAATCCGTAAATCCAGGCCGCCATCGCCAGCACCCCGGAGAACATCAGCATCAGCCCCATGGTGTCGACGCCGGCCTGACGGCCCAGAAGCCAGACAATCCAGATCGCCGTTCCCACCAGCGCAAAGCCCAAAAAGGTCTTGAGGTGCATCATCCAGTCGCCGGGTTTAGGCAAGACTTTCGCCCATCCCGGCACCAGGCTCAGCACCACCATCGGCGCCGCCAATCCGAGGCCGAGCATGGCGAAGACGGCGATAATCGTCGCCGCATTGCTCGCCAGTGCAAACCCGACGGCCGTCCCCAGAAATGGCGCCGAACAGGGCGTGGCCAACACCACGGCCAGTACGCCCTCCCAGGCGCTTCGCCGAAGTCCGCTGGCTTCCTCTGCTTTTTCCTGAAGACTTCCGGAGCCGACGGATACCTCGAAGACACCGAATAAATTCAGGGCGAATAAGACCAGAATCACGATCAGCGCCGCCAGAAAGTGGGGCTGCTGAAATTGGAATCCCCAGCCGACTTCGGTGCCAAATATTCGCAGTCCGATGACTGCCGCCGCCAACACCAGCATGCTTCCGACGATACCGAATACGTAGGCCATCCCGTGAGACACGACACTTCGCCGGTCCTCGTGGGCCAGCTTGGTAATTGCCGAGACTTTCAGGGCCAGGACCGGAAAGACGCAGGGCATCAAATTGAGCAGCATGCCGCCGGCAAAGGCCATCAGTAGAATCCACAGAAGACTCGTATCACCGGGCATCGCGTCCTGATCGTCGGGCGCGCTGTCGGCGCGATCCCACTGAATATGCTCCACGAAGTCGGGAAACGCCTGAGCTTCGATTTGCTGGTCGCCGTCGGCAATCTGCAACTCGTCGCGAAGATGAACCGGCAACATCGTGCCGTCGGCCAATTCAAATTCGACCACGCCCGAAATCAGCGGCTCCGGCGTCGTCTCCCCGCGCGACCAGTCAGCGACGAGCTTCAAGACGACGCCATCGGCCGCTTCTGGATGGGATGCAACACCGGTGGTCTCGACGTCGACATCGGAGTACTGATCGGTGAGAAATGAGTGCTCGAATTTGTCGTATTGGAGCTCCGGGCGCCGACACTCATCGCCGGGCTCCTGGCACTCCACAATTTCGACAATGGCCTCAAATTGCTCATCGGCGTCCAGGGGAACTGCCGAGTAGTGAAAGGACGCCTCCAGTCCCACTTCCGCCGCCGGCCGGGGAACCCGATCGAGTGCGCCATCGAAGAGTTCGACGACGTCTGCATCGGCCATTGTGGTCACCTCGCCGACAGTCACCGTTCTCGCCAGCTCCGAGTGACCCTCCACACAGGCATTGCTACAGGCCAGATAGTCGACGTGAGCCTCAATCTCGATATCTCCATCGACGTATTCGGCGACCTCGACTTCACTAAATAAGACGACCTCCCCTTCGTAGCCGTAGCTGTCGATCTGGCCGTCGGCCTCCTCAAAGAGTCCCGGCGCCGCCCACTTGAGCGGCCCGAATTCGAGCTCATCGCTCTCCCAGTGAATATCGGTGGGCAACCCGGCATCGCCGGGATTTTGCCAGTAGATATGCCAGTCCGTATCGAGCTCGAAGGCCACGCCGACGCGAAATGTATCTCCAGCAGCCACCTCGTCGACGTCGACGATAAGTCTCGATTCGACGCGGGCATCTCCGTCGTGAACCGCGCTTTCACCGTGCGCCGATTCGGGCACATCCATCGCCGTCGCCGTCGAAGCCAACGAGACCGAACCAACTGCCAGCAAGGCGAGGACAAGAGCGAATTTTTGGAACCAATAACGCATCGTCATTACAGCCTCTGTTCACGCGGTGCACAAAATTCAACGGATCGGCCCTCGGCCTTCCACTCGGCGACGCCCCCGGGCAGCCGCCGGGCGTCGAGTCCGTGGTTTCGAAGTTCGCTGACGGCCTTGATCGCCCCCACACACCAGGGTCCGCGACAATAGGCGACAATCGTCTGTTCGGCGTCCAACTCGTCGATGCGCTCCTCAATTTCGTAGTGTGGAATCGAGCGCGCCTCCGGCAGATGGCCACTTTCGTATTCCTCGGTGGGCCGAAGATCGAGAAGGACAATATCGCCATTCTTCACTTGCTCGAGTAATTTTTCGCCGCTCAAATCGGGGATAACATCGTCGCCGTCGGCGTAGCGGCGCATCGCCTCCCGGACTTCCGGAAGCTCCTTGAGCCCGGTGTCGCGAAGCGCCAGCCACAGACGCAGCGCCTGCCGACTGGCGATCCGATACAGCACCCGTCGCCCCTCTTTTCTCTTCTCGACAAGACGCGCCCGTCGCAACACCTTGAGATGGGCGCTGGCATTGGCCGCACTGTGGCCGAGTTGGTCGGCCAACTGCTGGACGCTGTGCTCGGTCTGACACAGTCGATTGAGCATTCGCAGCCGCGTCGGATCGGAAAGCGCCTGACCCAACTGCGCGAATTGCTCGTACATTTTTTCTGGGAGCTCTTCGAGCGTCATCTACAACTCCTGAAGCGTTTCGCCACTACGACAATCAAACAATCATTTGACTTTCAAATATTTCAAGGCTCTCTTCGCGGATCAAGTTGTACGACCCGTTGTACAGGCTCTTCGCCGCGTATCCCGGCACCGAGAAAACTCCCCTGATGTCACTTGCGGCAATTACCTCTTTCGGTACTCAACGCCCTGCCAAAATTCGAGCCGAAATCGGTCTGAAGGCCCTAGGAGCTGAGCCCACCCGGCTGCAACAATGTCGAGTACTGCGAGAAAAAGGCCCACTCCCGCTCACTGCACTGGCTCAATAATTCGGCAAGCTCTGACAGGTGCTCCCGGATGTTGCGCCAGACGTCATCACCGACCTCGTCGCCGGCATCCAGCGTCTCGACGGCCCGCGAAAACCTCTGGAGACTTCGGTGCATCTGTCGAAGATCACCTTCTAATCGCTCCAGATCGCCGGGGTTTTCGCCGAAAATACGCTTCGTGACCCGAAGGGCGGCTTCTTCGGTCTCCACATGCTCCACCACCGACTGGGCCAGTTGTCGACTCTGTTCCTCGAGGTGCCCTATCATCTCCACATCGAGCTGACCGGCGGATTCGATGTCTTCGATGGTGTCACTCACCGACGCCATCGCGTGTTCGACGGCCTGGTGACTTCTCTTCATTTTGCCCAATTCGTTATTCATATACCCCTCCTTTGAAAATTGTCGCACTCTATGAAACGCGGCGAACGTCCATAAATCTATGCATCATTTGCCGCAGGTCCCCCAGAATTTTGGATTCGACGGTGGTAACCCCCCTGTGCCTCGGTGCCTGCAAAATCGCGGTCGGATAAAACAAATTCGCGATGTCATGCGGTGTCTCGCTGCGTTCGTCGCGGGGCCACCGCATGACATCGGCGCCAACCGTTCAGGCGAGGTCAAAAGTTAAGAGAGTCTAAGAAGCT
>CAYUPT010000031.1:0-14768 GCA_964446725.1 uncultured Bradymonadales bacterium
GACAAAACGGGCCGAAAAGGAAGCCAAACGCGCCGAGAAAGAGGCCAAAAGAGACCAAAAAGAGGCGGAGCGCCAGAAAAAGCGGGCCGAACGAGAACGCAAAAACGCGGCGCGCAAAGAAAAGAAAGCCCGCCGGCTCGAAGAACAGGCCGCCAAGCTCGAACAGCGGGCCCGAACCGACGAGGAGCGGGCTCAAACCAAGCGCGACAAAGCCCAGAAAAAGCGCGACAAGGCCGACAAAGCCCGCGACTGAGCCGCAGAAGCGACTAGTTGGCGCCGATGGGGGCGGTGGCGGCCCGGAGCGTATCCGGTGATCGCGTCTGACAGATGGCGTCGAGGACCCGAGTATATCGGGTCCTTTTTTGTTTCCAGTCAATGCGCAGGTCGGGCTGGGCGTCGACGAGTTGTTGTGCGTCGGCAACCCCGTCGAGGTCGGTGGCGTCGAGAAAGTCGAGGGCGTGCATCTCCAGGTTAAAAAAATGCGGGAAGCTGCGGTCGACGACGGGCCACAGCCGCTCAAAGCCGATGGTATCCAAGAGATGAAGACTGGTGCCGATGACCGGAAGGGTCCGGGCGGCAAACGAAGCTACCGGAATTTCGACGTAGCGCTTCGTCGTCGGCGACGGCCTCCAGCAGTCCAGGGGATCGGGAAAATAGGGCTCGCGGGGCGCGGTGAGGTTGCGCGGGTCGGTCTCATCGCTTCTGCTCGGGTTGCCCAAAAGCCGGCGGATTCGCAACACCGCCGCTTTGGCGGCCCAGTAAGTGATGCAGGGAAATACGGAGGCGTCGTAGCGGTGGCCACAGCGCCTTGAGAAGGCGATGATGTCGGCGTTGATATTGTAGCCGGGGGCACGAAATCCGACCGGGGGCTCGCCGGTGACGTCGGCGATCAGGTCGTCGGTTGTCGAGAGCTGGTGGCCGATTTCGGCGTCGAAGAATTGCGGAAGGTCGTAGGGGTGGTCGAGGGTGTGATTGGCGATTTCGTGGCCGTCATCGGCTAGCGCGGCGGTCTGCTGGCGATATTCTTCGACTTGCAGGTCGCGGCCGACGACAAAAAAGGTGGCCGACAGGTCGAATTCGGCAAATAGTTGCCGGGCCCGCTCGACGCCGACCGTCCAGATCGGATCGAGGTCCCGTTGTGGAGGCCGGGGCAGGCCGTGGATGTCGCGGTAGCAGTCGAGGCTGTCGACATCGACGGAGACGTTGGCGTCGGCGGCCAACTGTGGCTCGGCAACAGGTGACGACGTCATCGATTCGCGATTCGGATGATCCATACCAGGCGACCCAGATTTTTGAGAACGTTGGGAACCCGTTCCACGAGATGTACCGACGGTTTTCGCTTCTCGGCGATGCGCACTGGAATTTCGGTCATCCGTATGCCGTTTCGCTCGGCGCGGATGACGAATTCGCTGGCAAATAAGTCCTGATCGACGATGCATTGTCGAACAACGGGGAGTAGCGCTTCGCGTCGAAAGGCCTTGAGCCCGTGGGTATCGGTGCCGTGAAAGTCGAGGAGTACGCGGAATAGACCGTTGAGGACGCGGGTAGCGGCCTGTCGATAGGCCGGCCGTTCGTCCCGTGAGTTGGCAAGGGCCTTGCTCCCGATAACGAGATCAAAATTTTCATCTTCCAGTTGTTGGAGCGCCCGGTGATAAAAGTCGGTATCGCATAGATCGATTTCGTCGCAGAGAACGATGTCGCCGCGGGCTTCGAGAATGCCGCGGCGAAGGGCGAGCCCGTAATTGGGTTCTCCGGTCCGGAGCAGCTGGACGGAGCTGTGCTCTGTGGCGATTTGGCGGGCGATGGCGACGGTCGCGTCCGTGGAACCGTTTTCGCTGAGCAGTAATTCGATGCGTCGGTTGGCCAGTTCCGGATCGTCGTCGATGCGCGCCAGCAGGTCTTCGACGGCATCTTCGAGAATGATTTCCTCGTTGTAGATAGGAATGACGATCGACAGATCGACGTCTTCCGATGGGTCGTGTACTGCGTGGGACATGGAGAAGTCGAGGCTAGTGGTCGGAGTTGATCGACTGGATCCAGTTGCGGATTGCGAATACCAGGATCGTATTGATGATGGCGATGCCGCCGGCCAGAGCCACAAGCCAGATGATGTCCGTGCCCTCGGCACCAAGTGCAAAATACAGGGGAATCCCGGCCGGAATCAGCATGATGACAATGCCAAATACCAGCTTGAGATTCGAGATCTCTCCTGACGACGCTTCGGGAGCTTCGCCGTCCTCCGGGGAGGAAGTAATTTCGGGGCTCTCTTCGCTCACGTAATTCTCCAAAAAATGGCGCTTCAGCGCGCAGCATAGCGGCTGACTTCGCAGACGGCAATCGAGTCCAAAGGGGGGACGATAGCTACCTATATAGCACCAAGCATATCGGGGCCTTCAGAAGTGGCGGTTTGTGTGGCCCCACCGACCTTGAGTCGGATCGAATTTAGCGCACAAGGCGTATTCCCCGATAGCGCAAGGCATATTGGGGTCTTACGGTGCCGAAGATGGCTGGCGCAAGTTGCGATATTCGCAGCCGGGACGGAAATACCAAACGGGACGAAATATAACTACAGCGCAGCTACCGGCGAGATGATGGCGAGCAGATTTCGAGTCGATCCGAGTGCAGGCCTAGCAGTGCTACTTCAAGTGAGGAGCGACCGGAAGATGCCGCCACTCAGCCGCCGTGGCGAATGTTTTTAGTTAATTTGCGGGCCGTGTAGCAATCGCTGGGGGCGAAGGAAGTAGGGGGCTCCAATTCGCGCTGCTCCCCGTAATGTGAATCGGAGCCAGAGTCACCGGATTAGCAATTCGCTGATCGGTAATTTGAACCAAATACGTCGACACCACCATCGGTAGTCCGGCGGCGGTTGTCCCGGTCCGGGCCGATCGCAGTAATCCGAGAAAACCAAGAATACCTATTTTTCTCGGTATAATTGTTATTTTCGGTTTTGGGCGGCTGGTCGGACGGAGGAGTGCAGGACGCACTGATGCATCGTCAGAAGAACAATCTTTCTGAAAAAACAATCTTTCTGAAAAATCACAACTATTTCATTTTTCAGTATTCTGTAAATTATGAGATTTCTACGAACCCTTTGAATCACCTCCTCTGCTGATAAATGTCCTGGAATTTTTGCGTTGTTCATCGCACACATTGCCCGCCTTATGGTCGCCGTTCGACGGCGCCTTATGGTGGATAACGGCCGTCAGGCCGCGGATTTTTGTGGCAGCCTCTTGGGGAACTGCGCCCGGGCTGTCCAACTTCTGGCCTTTCGACACAGAAGTTGGCAGCCAGGCTCCCGACTCCGTCGCACAACGACGGAGGTGTGTTGCGTACCCTGTTTGTCTTTCGACGACGCCGTACCGGGCGAACCGATAACGACGCCGCCGAGAAGACGCGGTCCATTTGAGGAATCCGTTAACCTTCTTCCCCAACACTGGTCTCCCGCCTTGCCTCAATCCGGAGGCGACATCCCAACCATCAACGGGGTAGCCGCAACCGAAGAGAAAACCCGGGGCCGGCCATCGCGTACAACATTCTGAACCGGCTCCGACCGCAGAGATTGTAGAGTTGTGATGTAGCATTGGCATCTCGCACTTTTTCGATGACCACTTCGTTCGTCCAATCTGGATTGGGATCCCGTCGAGCGAAGTGGGCGTTCAAAAATTGTTGACCCGTTGCGTCTCATCTCACGCATCGTTGGTCCCTGCATGATCTATTATCGAGCGTTTTGCGCGTATTTTGCGTACAAAATTGATATTTTTTTCCGTGTGTACCCGAATCCCCAGAATTTATGAGGCGTCGTCCCGCGTCCGGAGTGCGTCCTTGCGGCGAAGCGAAGAAGTACTTTCGGGGGGAGAAATCGTCGGTGTCACGAGGCCAAAATTCCACTGGCGCCGACATAAGAAGCGGTCAAAAAAAGCGGACCGAGCACCCCAAGAGTATTCGGTCGCTCCGCTCCCAGCGCTCGGCGAGATGATTTGTTTGGCTTCAAAGCGCTGGGTTCCCGCGTAGCGGGACGAGTAGCCCTATCCGGAGGATAAGGCGAGGCTTGAGCGCAAAGAAGCCGGACAAATCAGCCGGCGAATGCCGATGGGAGACTTTTTTGACCGCTTCTAAGAACTCCACCGCAGGAGCGCTGAGAGCAGTGCGATCGAGCAGCCATCGAGGCGGCGCACCGTCGAAAAGCGAGTAGACGGTGTCATGGTGTCTGATGCATCGCATCAGATGCGTGATGAATCTCGGAGCCGGGAAGTGTCTCCAGCGGAATCCTGTCACCTGGCAGATTGTCCGTACTCCCATGGAGGTTGGATGATGGACGGTCCCGAATACGCGCCACCGAAAAATGTGCTTTACAGTTCAGCGGGTTGGGCTACAAGGACAGTGTATCAAGAGAGCTGATCGTTTGTGGAGTTTTTTGCAGCGGTATTGAAGTTCGGCGTCGAATACGGAGGTCTGTGTGGGCGATGACGAGGAAATTACCAAGGGAGATGTGGAGCGATCGGCGTTCCGGTTTCTGGCGCGACGCGATCATGCCCGCGGGGAATTGGCCAGGAAGTTGCGCAAACGCGATTTTCCCCGGGAGCTCATCGACGAGGTATTGGACGACTGTATCGAGGCGGGGTATGTGGACGACGAGCAATTCGCCCTGGACCAGGGCCAGATGCTGGCCCGCAAGTCCTGGGGGCCGCGACAGATCCGCAAAAAATTGCTGAGCCGCGATGTAGACGACACCATCATTGACGGCGCGCTGGAGACCATCGGCGATGACGTCGACTGGCAACAGCAGGCTCGACAGCGCCTGCACCGCCGTTTCGGCGAAGCCGCCGAACTCGATGACGACGATCGCCAGCGGGCATTTCGCCATCTCGCCTATCGGGGTTATGCTCCGGCATTGATCCGGCGCTTGCTCTTTGATTACGACGACTGACCACCTCCTTTTTTGTAGCGGTACGTGACGTCATGACCGAATTTATGGTGGGTTTTGCCCTGGCATTGACCTGTGCGGTCTGCTGGGCGGGACTCGATATTACGCGAAAAAAGCTGGGCAAGGCGATGACGGCCACGGGGGCTGTCGCCGGGCTGATGCTGCTCCACATCGTTTTTATCAATCCGATCTTATTTGCCGGATCGGTGACCGAGGGCCAGGGCAATGTGGTCTACGAGATGATCCTGGTGGGCTATCCGGAACAACTGGAGTGGCTGTACTTTGCGCCCACTGTGGTCTCGATCGGCATGAATCTGGCGGCCAATTTCTTGTTTTTGCGGGCTGTCCAGATCTCGCCGCTGAGTCTGACGACGCCCTATCTGGCGTTTACGCCGGTATTTACGGCGCTGACGGCGCTGATCTTTTTGGGCCAGATCCCGACGACCTATGGCTGGCTGGGGATCATCATCGTCTGTCTGGGGGCGTTTTTTATGAACCCGGGCAACAAGGCCGACGGAGTACTGGCGCCGCTCAAGGCGCTGTGGACCGAGCGGGGCAGCTTCTACATGCTGATCGTGGCGTTGATCTGGAGCATTACGCCCATTCTGGACAAGACGGCGGCCGATATGACCAGTCCGCTGTGGCATACGATGTTTCTGGCCGGCGGTGTGGGCGTGGTCTTTGCGGTGACCCGGCGCGCCAAAGACGGCTCCTTTGCGCCGCTGTGGAAGGAGTTCAAGGCGATTCCGGGCTGGCTGGCGCTGGGCGGTCTCTTTGCGGTGGGAGCGATGGTCCTGCAGCTGACGTCCTATGCCTTTATCGACGTCGCCTACGTGGAGACCATCAAGCGGGCGGTGGGCGTCATCGCCGCCATCGGCGCCGGCTACCTGTTTTTTGGAGAGCGCGACATCTGGCGCCGGCTTCTGGGGGCGGTCGTGATGTCCGTGGGAGTCGCTCTGATTTTGATGGCCGGCGGTGTATGACGGCGCTTATCGAGTCGTAAAAAAGACGTCTTCGACGTTTTCCCAGTAGTCGCCGTACAGGGTGTCGCCAAAGGCCTTGAGGTCGCCGTCGGTGCCGGCCTCGACTTCGAGTTGTCGATTTCGGGGCACGGGGTCGAAGACGTCGCGGTACAAGAATTCCTCGACGGCCCGGTCGTTGACTTCCCAGCGCTCGAAGCCCTGGAGTTGTTGTCGGTCGTCGCCGTCTTCGTCCTCGATGTCATCGCGACGGATAAACCAGTCGTAGGAGTCGTCGAGGACGCGGCCGCCGTCATCGAAGAGGGGCGTCAGATCGAGGGTCGTCTCTGGATCGGTGTAGGGTAGCGCGGTGGGGCCGTCGAGAGCATCGCCGATAGCCTCCAGGAGTTCATCGACCTCTTTGGCATCGGCTTCGTCGACATCGTCCCACTGAAGCGTGGTTGATGTGGGCTCTTCAATTCCGAAGCGGATGGCGTCTCGCAGGTGGTCGACGGTCTCTCGGAGGCGATCTTTGGAGGCCGATAGCCGGCCGGGGGAGTCGAGAGCGCGAAAGAGGTGATCGTCGAAGACCTCGACGGTGTAGTCGACGGGTTCGTAGCCCGGGCTATAGCGGCTGTGGTCGGTCGGCGGGTCGTCTCGCCAGTGACCGAAGGCCAGCTCCAGCGTCCAGTCGTGTTCGTAGGCCGCCACAAAGTAGACGGCGCTTCGAAGCAACGAGATCGCAGCGCGGGCCACCGCCAACTCGGAGCGACCGATGCGAAGCGTCAGCGAGTCGTCGTGAAATACGGCACCCGGAATATAGAGTCGCACAAAGTCGGGGTCGTCGAGAGCCGTCTCGAGATGGGACTCGATACTGGAGAGCCCGTTGGCGACGGTCACCAGTTGGCGAAGTCCCTGACCGGCCGGGGCGTCGAGGCCGTCGACGAAGTCGGCCACCGACTCCAGGCGCTGGGACTCCCAGGGCAATTCGTCGGCCACCAGGTTGCGGATGCCCTCGTAATCCTGGTGGTCTTCGGCCCAGCGGACGCCTCTGCTGGCCCAGTACAGATAGCCCTCGCCGGCGTACAGCAATTCGTTGGCGTCGATGCTGCCGCTGGCGCCGAGGTGATCGATGATCAACTCCGTGACTTCATTCATCTCGACCATCAGCAACAGGCGCGTGATGGCGACGCCGGCGGCGGCATCGCCGTTGTCGGGATCGTCGTCGAGAATTTCTCGGTAGATGTCGTGGGCGTCGTCGACGCGGTGGGACTCGAGCATCAATTCAGCGCGCTGAAACGGATCCTGTGGCTCGTTACTGGCGGAATCGAAACTGCCTTCCAGGGCGGCGTCTCCGCAGCCAGAAGCGGCGAAGACCGCCAGGGCACACAGACCCATCAACAGTGCACATAGAGGTCGGTGCCATCGCCCTGTCGTCGCGGTGGGGGCGTCGGCGGCGTGGGGAGACTCGTTGTCGAAATACGGTGTCGTCATGGTAACCTGCTCCGTGGGAAGCCAGATGCCGGCGTGGGATAATGAAAGCAAAAAGCCTGCCGGGCATGGCACAGTTCGGACTAAACCGGTTTGAGCGCCACTTTTCAAGTCTGTATAAACTCCATCAGACTTCTGCGATGCGGCGCGCCGGGTCAGTGGTGCTCCGTCGTTGGAACAAGTTTATCCCGATCCAGTGTTTCGAGAATGCAGCGTTAGAGATACAATCAGTAACTGGCAAGTATGGTATTCGATGACGGTGACGTCGGTGGCCCCGGCAAAGCCAGACAGACGTGAATGAAGGTGATATCGATGCGGACAACGCCGGCAGCGATTCGGACAGCGTGGGTGGTCGCTGCCGCGCTGTGTCTGGTGGGATGTCCGACCTACGAAGACGAGTACACCGGGCGCTACCAGGAGGCTGAACTCGACGAGTTTCAAGACCAGGCCATCGGCCTGGATTTATTTCGCTTCGGCGGCGAGATGCGGGCCATCATCCGTTACTACGACATCGCCTCGTCGATTGCCCGCGACGCGCCATTTGATGATTCCAACGAGGTCTACTGTCGGTGGAGCCATCTCGATCACTTCGACGAACAAAATCTCTCGTTTTCACTGACTGTGCCGTCGTCCTCGGAGTGGGAGCAGCTCGATCTGGAGGGACGGATCGATGAAGACGGAATGATCGAGTTGGAGATCGACGACAACGGCGGCGGTGAGCCCCGGGAGTTGATGCTCGAACCCGGTGAGGGCGACGCCGATGCCGACTGCGCGACGATCGACGATTTTTTGATCCGGGCGATTTTCGACGATACCGGAGACAATGGCCTCGATCCGGAAGTCTACCAGATGAATTCGCCGGTCTTCTCGCTGTTGTGGGTCGGCGTCGAGCAGGTCGGCCATCTGTGGGTGCCGCTCAACCACCCGGAGCCGTCGGTCCGCCTCGATGACGAGGGGATGTTCGTCGACAACGGACTGGTCGGCAGTCTGTCGCTGAGCGTTCCTCCCCCCCCGGACAGGATGCTCGTCGACAGCGGCGAGACGCGCTACGGTCTGGCCCATCTCGTGGCGATAGACGACAGCGAAAGCGAGGGCAGCTTTAGCTGGCAGGTTGGCGAAGAGCCGGTGGTGGCCACGGCCCTGGAAGACGGTCGCCCGGAAGACGCTCCTCAGCGAGCCGATGGCGAAGAGATCGAACGCTGGGGCAAGGCCCTACTATTCGTCGAGGGTCAACTCGACGAGCTCGGCGAAAATCTCCGGCGGCGACTCGTCGGCATCGACGAGGCCGAACAGGGACGCCACTTTTATATCGTCGATGTCTTTTCGTACTACCGAGATGAGGTCGATATCATTCGACTTCCCCCGCGTCCCCAGGACAATCAACCGGTCCAGCGACGGGTCTCGGTCAATGTGACGGACGACCACTTGGACGCCGGAGATGTCCCGGTCCCCCGCCTGCTGCCCCTGAATTGACCCCGCTTGTTTCCCCGGCGCCAAAAAACTATCAGCAATGCCCCCTGTCGCGCTTGCTGGCCGACGGTCGTGCGTCGATTCCGTCGAAGAGGTATTGGCCTGGCTCTGGTTGGTCTTGTTTTTTGCGGGAGGGCTAACGCACTATGGGCTGGCCTCGTTTTGGTCTGACGTTACTTGAGAAGCGGTCAAAAAAGTCTCCCGTCAGCATTCGCCGGCTGATTTGCCCGGCTTCTTTGCGCTCAATACTCGACTTATCCTACGGATAGGCCTCCGTTTGAGCGCTTTGAAGCCAAACAAATCATCTCGCCGAGCTTCGGTCCGCTTTATTTGACCACTTCTGACAGCGTATGAGTCGATATGCCGCCGTCGTTTTCGGCACGATATGAACTGCCGGTGTTGGCCCTGGTTGCCATGGTCGTCGTCACCGCGACACCATCGGCGGCCGGTGCCGACGACGGACCTGCCGAGCCTCGCCGGGTGGTCATGGCCGCGGATCTCCAGGCCTTTTCAAAATTCGACGACGGCGGGGAGTTTGGCGACGAACATCGGCGGGCCATCGAGCGCGGGGCCGCCGGCCAGTGGAGACAGACCGAGGTCGTCGATGTCGACGTCATCGACGGCGACGGGCTTTACGACGCCGTCACCGGCGATTCGCTGTACGACGGCACACTGGAGTTGGCCCGTCAGTGGGGCGAGATGGGCGTCCAGGCCTACAACCAGCTGCGGACCCAGGAGGCCGTCGACTACCTGGAGCGCTCGCTCGACAACTTCCATCAAATCGGCCATCACCTCATTGCTCCCGGGGAAGTCTCGGAAATCAAGATGTACCTGGCGCTGAGCTATCTGGAGGATGGCATCGACGTTGTGCGTCCGCTGGAAGTCCTCCAGGAGATGATTCGGCGCTATCCCGACCGGCGACTCGAGAGCGGGTACTATCCGGATTTTATTGTTCAGTACTACGAGAATGCCCGGGAGAGTCTATTCAATCGGCTCCGAAACGACGGACCGCCCATCGGCGAATCGCAGCGGATCGCCGAATTGGTCGACGCCCACTACGTCTTTCACGGCTACGCCGTGCCCGGGCCCGAAGAGGCCGTCGAATTGGTGGCCTATCTATACGATGTGGAGGGCGAGGAATTTCTCGACCCGGAGCGGATCGTCGTGGCGTCCCGGCAGCCGGCTCATCTGCAGGAGGGATTTAGTCGACTGACGAGTCGACTGGCCAGTTGCCTCGTCGAGCCCCAGGTCGATGACGACGACGAGCCCTCGGAGCTGGCCGCTTCTCTGGGAACCAGCCCGCTGTCGGTGCAGATGGGTATGTACTACGGTTCGTTTCTGCAGATTCCATCGCCGATTCTGGAGCCCTTTGGCAATTACGGGCTCAAGCTCGGCGCCGGCTGGTCGCTGACCCGCGAATTTCAGCTGGTGGCCTCATTGACGGTGTCGAATTCGATGCGGGACTACGCGGGGACGCTGCGCGATAATTTCACGGCGATTCGGGCCATGGCCGGCGGCGAATTGGGGCGCGATTTCGGCCCGATCCGCATGAGTGTGGCCACCGGTATCGAGGCCGCTCGCATCGGCACGATCCGCGCCTTTACCGATCGGAGTTGCATCCCCGATCCGGAGCGATTGTGTCCCGGCGACGCCGGCACCGAGGTCTTCGATGACATCGGAATTCACTGGGGCATGCACATCAGCCCCCAGATCGGCTGGCGACTGTCGGATTCCTTTAAGGTGATATCGTCGGTGGACCTCAGCTACTATTTTTCGCCCCTCGATGATCGAATTGTGAATTTCCCGGTGGCTACAGAAGTTGGAGTTCGGTATCGCTTTTAAGCGAGCGCGAACCGAGTGCGAATAAGGAGTGATAATGATCGATACGCAGCTTCGGGAAGCGACGGCCATGGCGCCGGCGACGGTCAGCAATGTGGCGGTTGGCTTCGACATTCTGGGGTTTAGTCTCGAGGGATTGAGCGACCGCGTGACCGTGCGACGAAAAAAGGAGTCCGGTGTCGATATTGTCCATATCGATGGCGACGTCGACGTGCCGGCAAAGCCGCACAACAATTCGGCGACGGCGGGGCTCGTCGACCTTCTCGAAGACCGGGACCTGCCCTATGGGCTGGACGTCGAGATCGCCAAGGGGGTGCCTCTGCATTCGGGACTCGGCGGGTCGGCGGCCAGCGCCGTCGCCGGTGTGGTCGCCGCCAGTGCCGTCATGGAGCGCCCGCTGACATTGCCCGAGCGCTTTCAGTACGCACTGCGCGGCGAACAGCAGGCCTGTGGTAAGCGGCGCGGCGATAACATCGCTCCCGCGCTTCTGGGCGGGCTGATCTTGGTGCGTTCTCTGGAGCCCTTCGACGTCCTGCGTATTCCCGTGCCCCACGATATGGGGGCGGTCGTGGTGGTGCCGGAACTCGAGATCGAGGTCCAAGAGGCCCGCGAGATTCTGGCCGATTCTATCGAATTAGATGATTTCGTCGCTCAGTCGGCGAATCTGGGGGCCTTTATCGGCGGCTGTTTCAGTGACGACCGCCGCCTGATCGGCCACTCGCTAAAGGATTTGATCGTCGAGCCCCAGCGCTCGCATTTGATTCCCGGATTTGCAGAGGTTCAGCAGGCGGCGCTGGAGGCCGGAGCGCTTGGATGTTCGATTGCGGGGGCGGGGCCGGCGATGTTTGCGATTCACGACTTCGACGTCGCTCCCGAAACGCTGTGCCAGGCGATGCAGCAGGCGTTTGCCGATGCCGGAATGGAGGCGCTGGCGTTGACCTCGCCGATCAACGGTGTCGGCGCTCATATCACCGAGCGCCATCGCTAGATGTTGAGGGTAAACTAGCTCTGGAGGATCAGGACTCGATGGCCGGCAACAGAGCGGTCATGGTGTGGGGCGTGATATCCAGTGAAATCGGGTGATCTTTGACGATATTGGAGATAAAGAGGGGATCGGTCTGGTCCGGCGAAAACGAATCGCCGCGACACAACAACAGCCGAAATGGCAGCGGCAAGGCCTCCGAGGCCCCCTCCGACGGGCGGACTCGAAGGACAATGGTCGCCTCGTGACTCGGCGAATTGCGGACCTTCAACTCCAGTTGTGGGCTGTGGGGCCAGCTATGATGGGCGTTGATCGCAATGTCGATGATGAAGCGAGACAGTAGCGCCGGGTACGACAGAAGCATCGGCAGCGACTGCTGGCAGTGGACGGACCACTTCGGACCGGTCGGGAGCATGCGCCCGAGGAAGGGCTGGATCGATTCGATGGCGTCGTTCAGCGAGCACTCCTCGATGGGAAATGGTTTGTCCAGAGCGATGGTCTGGAGTTGCTTGCTGATGCGCACGCCGCGGTCCACCGAGCGGGCGGCGCGGGTGAGGTAATCGGAGGTCGTGGCGTCGGTCGGACTCTGGCGTTGCGCCAGTTCCACATAGCTTTGTGCGATGGTGAAAACATTGTTGAGATCGTGGGCGATAAGCCGGGCAAATCGCGACTGGATGGTCGCCCGGTCGAGTCGCCGCGACGGCATCAACCCCTCGAGCATCACCAGCATCGGCGTCGACGGCTCCTGGAGCGGACCGACGCGACTTTGACGGGCCTCAATTTCGATGCCGTCGCGGTGGCGGTAGGTCAGCGACGATTCGATGTAATTTCGGGATGGCGACCGGCGTTGCAGGGCGTCGAGATCGGCTATTTTTTGACGCGTGGACGCCGGGATGCACTGCGCGAGGGTCGTGGCGTCGAGTTCGTCGACATTGTAGCCCAGCAGGGCGGCCAGCGCCGGGTTGGGGCGATAGGGCCGGCCGTCGGGGTCGAGGTGATGAACCGGCCATGGAATGACGTCGAGGCAGCGGTTCAGGACTCTGGAGTCCGTCGAATGGCGGTATTGTTCGCGGTCGGATGGATGCACGGGCGTGCCTTGGAGAGCCGGCGATTCACATCTGCTTTGGGTCAACGCCAACAAAGCTAAGCACTGGCCAGCGATCCGAAAACAAGGCACCCGGGGCGGTGGTTATTGGTTGGACGGGGGAGGGTCCGGGGGCTCGAGTTGCTGTCGGCGGCCCCAGTCGTCGTCGATCTCGTCGAGTTCAAAGCGGCCGTCGGGTTCGACGGTCCACGTCGACTGGTGGAATTGGCGGCCGCGCACGTAGCGTCCCTCCAGGTCGTGGTAGTCGAAATCGTCCTGATACATCCGGTATTTGTGGGCTTCGATCTCGACGGTCATCGTCTGTTCGGAGGGCGGCCAGTCGACGTCGATATACAGCGATTCACCGGGATCGATGCGATTGTCCGACAGCAATTCGATGTCGGGATACCACTGATACTGGGCGCCGATGCGCTCGAAAGCTTCCGCCAAATCGTTGCCGTCGGCATCGCTGACGGTGACGGTGACCTCGACGTGGCGCTCCGGATCACCGGTCGGAAATCGATGGCCCGCAAATTGGTTGTGTACCCGCACGTCGGGAAGCGAGCAGCGGTGGTCGTCATCGCCATCACACTCGCGCTGTGGATCGTCGTCGAGCGACAGGGTGGCGCCGGAGCCAAAGATCGGGAGCAATTCCTCGATTTCTTCTTGAAAATCGGGGTGTTTCGGAATCAGCGAGCCGCCAAACCAGTGGTGACGGGTATCGCGCTCGGGAACATCGTAGGCTTCGGCGAGCTTTCGATTCGTCGGCGGCATGTGGCAGTCCTGACAGGCCTGGCCGCGTTCCGCAGCGTGGCTTCCGGCCCATTCGTCGCCGGTCGTAAAAAAGCAGCCCAGCGAGTGTTCCGGATACTCCTCTTCGGCCTGGTGGCAGCGCACGCAGTTGCGCTCATCGCTCAATTCTTCGTCCTGGGCGACGGGATGGGGCGCGGCCTCGGAGTCGCCGCGCGGTCCGTACACGGTGCCATCTTCGACGTGGCAGGTCGCGCAGCCGATGGCGTCGAGTTGAAGCTCTGGATCGTAGACCGGGTTGTCGACGTAGACCGGTTTGCCGATATTGTCGTCTTCTAAGTCGACGACCAGCCGCTCGAGCTGGTTGACCATCGGCGTATGGCAGTTGACGCACATCCAGCTGTAGTCCTCGTCCTGATCGTCGTAGTAGTCGCCGCGGGACTTGGCGAGTTCCTCCATAAACTGGGCGTCGTCCTCCCAGGCGCGGGCGTGCGTCGAGATCGACCACTCCTCGTATTTTTCGCCGTGGCACGTACCGCAGGTCTCGGAGCGCATATCGGGCATTCCGTCGGGGACCTCGGAGTGCGGAAAAGGGCGCTCGAAGATCGGTCGACTTTCGTAGAAGTCTTCGGCGGCCGCCAGAATTTCGTCGTCGCTCATCGAGGCGTAAGGGTCGTCATCGGCGGGAACAAACCACCAGATGCCGGCGGCGACGCCGAGTCCGACGACAATGGCCATCCCCCAGGGGTGGAGTTGAAATGGAATGGAGCGCGGTTCTTCAGGGGGGGACTTCATCGGTACTGCCGGGGTCAATCACTGGTTGGTGTAGCGCGGGATGTCGCGGTGGCGGACGTTCGCCGGCCAGCCGCGGGCACGGAGCCGATCGCCGATGGTCTCGGAGATGGCCACCGAGCGGTGTTTGCCGCCGGTACAGCCGATGCCGATCGTCAGATAACTCTTTCCCTCCCGCTCGTACATCGGCAACATAAATTCCGCCATTTGCTGAAACAGTGAAAGAAAGCGCGCCGATTCCGGAAGTCCCAGAACAAAATGTTGCACCGGGTCGTCGAGACCGGTCTGAGGGCGCAATTCCTCGATAAAATAGGGATTGGGCAAAAAGCGGACATCGAAGACGAGGTCGCATTCGACGGGCAGTCCGTGTTTGAAGCCGAAGCTCAGGACGGTGACCGTCAGCGGCGGCGCTTCCTCGGTCGAAAAGCGCTCCTTGATGAGGTCTTTGAGGGTATGGACGGTGTGGTTGGTGGTGTC
>CAYUPT010000032.1:0-14591 GCA_964446725.1 uncultured Bradymonadales bacterium
TACCGCTCTTATTTTCTTTGCCTCTTTGCTCCTTTGCGGTTCCAAACGCTTTTGACCTTGATTGCCTCTTTCGCCCCTTTGCGGTTCCATCTCCGTTGCCTTCTTTGCGGTAAACTCTGTATCATCGCGGTGAACCGACCAACTTGGATGGTGGCCCTCCATGACTCGTTTTCGCGACCGCTACGAAGAAATCTACGATCTACTGAGCCGCGCCGAACTCCAAAAGGGCTCGGCGGGCCTCAAGGAGATCTCGGCGGGCCCCGAACTCTTTAGCTCCGGCAACGATCGCTGGCTCGGCTACTACACCACGGAGGGACTGGACACGGCGCTTCGAAAATACGGGTTTTACCGAGATCTGGAGCGGCTTGGCTTTCGCGACTTCGACATCGAGACCCGGACCTCCGATCCCGACGAACACCTCTTTCGACTCTGGTCGACCCGACCAACACTCGACGCTCCCCTGGTGGAGTTGGTGGTCCGGCGCGACTTTTTGCGGCCCCACTCCGAGTTGGCCGAGCGCCTCGACGACTCCCATATCCCGGTGTTGACCGTCGACTGGCTGCTGTTGCAAAACCCCACCGCCCCCTTCGATGCCGCCCGCCCCCCGCTTCCTGGCCAGCGCCACCCGGGCCTCGGCGTCGGTGCCCAGGTCCTGGAGATGTTGCGCAACATCTGCAAGCGCCTCGATCTGGGCGCCATCGCCACCGTTCCCTCCTACTTTCACAACGCCCTATTTTACAGCGCCGAGTTTCGCCATTTCGATCCGGACTGGCAGGGAGCGTTTCTGGCCCTGTGCCGAGATGTAGTGCCCCGGGTCGGCAATTCGGTCACCGCCGCCTCCTGGGCCCTGCAATGGGACCTGGTCTTCGACCGCGGCGATGACGACGCGACCTTCCCCTGGTTTCAGCAATTGATGATCAATCCGATGTCCGACGAATTGACCGACTACTTCGAGGACACCGCATTTCAAAACGATGTCCAAAAGGCCCTGGCGGGTCACGACTTCGCTATCCGACGCGACCGCCTCGAAAAGCGCCTGGCCGAACGGGGCCTCGAGCCCTTCGACGCCGACGCGCTTCGCACGTGGCTCCACAACAACGACGGCTAACCCGGTGATATACCGGGCGCTTTCAGTGGCCAGCGGCCTCCGCCCACCAGCGACCTCTGCCGCCCTACAGCGGACCGATAAAGACCGTCCACAGTCCGCGGAACACATAGAACAATCCAATGGTCAATATCGCCGCCACGGGAATGGTGTAGACCCAGGACTTGAAGATCTTCCACAGCATGCTCAGATCCAGGGCATTCATTCCCCGCGCAAACCCGACGCCCATGACGGCGCCGACGATGGTATGGGTCGTCGAAATCGGCATGCCCATCTGGCTGGCGGTGACAATTGTCGTCGCCCCGCCGAACTCCGCGGCAAACCCGCGCGACGGCGTCAGGTCCGTGATCTTTTCGCCGATGGTCTTGATGACGCGGTAGCCGTAGGTCGCCAGACCAATGACGATACCCACCGCACCGACGAGCAAGACCCACAGCGGAATCCCGACTTCCTGGGCGACCTCGCCGGCCTCCATCGTCCCCGCAATCGCGGCCAGCGGACCGATCGAGTTCGCCACGTCATTCGATCCGTGGGCGAAGGCGACGAAGCAGGCCGTCAGAATCTGAAGATAGCGAAAGATCTGCTCGACGCGCTTGACGTAGGTTTCGTCTTCGGCGTCTTCGTCCGGTTCCTCCATCCGACGGATAAAGAACGATGCCACCGAGGCACCGACAAACGACACCAGCGCCGAAATCCCGAAGATCTCGAGTGTTCCGATTCCGTACCCCTCCAGATCAACGCCGGGAAGGCCCTTGAAGAAAATGACCAGGGTCAACACGAAGAATACCGGCGCCACCAGCACAGGTGACCACCGCTTGACGCTTCGCACCGGATCATCGGCATTAAAAATCACCTTTCGGATCAATGAAAATAAGAAGTACGCCAGAATGCCTCCCGCCAGGGGACTGATAATCCAGCTCGACGCGATCTGGGCCAGCGTGCCCCACTCAATATGACTGGCCCCAACGGTGATAAGACCGAATCCTGTCACGGCGCCGACAATGGAGTGCGTCGTCGATACCGGCCATCCAAACGTCGCCGCCACGTGAAGCCACAGTGCCGCCGATATTAACGCCGCGAGCATCCCCAGCATGAAGATGATATCGCCCTGCGTCGATCCGATAAGAGCGGCGTCGTTAAACAACAGCGGGTCGACGATGCCTCGCCGCATCGTATCGGTCACCGATGCACCGGCCAATACGGCGCCCGAAAACTCAAAGATGGCGGCAATGATCACCGCTTCTTTAAACGTGATGGCCCCGGAACCGACACTGGTTCCCATGGCATTGGCCGCATCGTTGGCACCGATGCTCCAGGCCATATAAAAACCGAAGGCCAGCGCGGCCCACAAGATGATCTGATTCGGTCCCTCTGCGAAGAATAATTCCAAGCCCATAACGCCTCACTTCCGGTGGTACTTCCAGATGACATCCGATCATTCTGCGGTCGACCGGACTACTCTGACCACGCCCGCCGTCTGGCGGGGTATGTCACGTGACGATCACGGCGGTGTTGCCGACGAGTTCACTGGCGGTGGTCGCCCGCTTACTCCGACAAAAACAGCCGCAGCCGATTACCCATCTTCTCCGCCGAGTTGGCCATATCGCCCAGTTCGGCAAAAATCTTGTTCCATACGATGAGGCTGCCCGGTTTGATATCGTCCTCGAGCTCAAAGAGCGTATGCGCCAATTCGTCCTGGACGACATCGGCTTTGTGCTCCAGGCGATTGAGTTCATCGAGCAGCGTCATGACCCGTTCGGCTTCCTTGCCCGAAAATCCGACTTCCGCCAACACCTCGAGGGCTTCCACCACTTCGACGGCTTTGGCGACCGTGCGATCGACGCGTCGCACCAGGCTCTTCAGTGGCTCGATGAGCGGCTCGTGCGGTTCCATATCGCGAAGCAAAAATAGCTTACCCACATCCTCGGCGGCATCGGCGACAGCATCGAGCGTGGCCAATACCTCCAGCAGATCGCGGCGGTCGACCGGCATAAAGCGCGTCTTCGGCATCTTGTCGCGGATCCCGGTCTTGAGCATGTCGACTTCGTGCTCCAGGTGACTGATCTTTTCGGCGATGGCGCGCACTTCGTCGTAATCGCCCTCAAAATAGGCATCGAAGAGCCGGGGCACTTCGTCGGCGCACTCCTCGACCCGATGGGCCATCTCGCGCAGGTAGGGAAAGGGACTGTCACTAAAGAGGCCGAAAAATGAACGTACCATGACCAATTGTTTCCTCGTTGAAGTGGCCGCAAACCATCGACCCTTCGAGGGGCCGTCGCGGCGTCTGTGGACTTGGCAACCCCATGTGAGGTTGATAAGAATTTCCCCATGTCGACGGGCACCATAAAATATCCCCCTTTTCTGTCAACGCCTGGCGGACCTGGCCATGAAATATTTAAGGTTTTGTCACATAGCTGTCACATTCGCCCTCATCGTCGCCGTCCCGGCGATCGCCGCCGGCGACAACGGCGACAGCGAGGACCTCGATGACGGGGGCGTTGTTGAATTCGACGACCTCGATCAGTACCGCGTCGTCTCCGACGGCGGTCTCGTCGCCGCCGACGAGCCCCAGGCGTCGCGAATCGGCGCCCAGATTCTCGACGACGGTGGCAATGCCGCCGATGCCATCGTGGCCGCCATGCTCACCAGTGGATTTACCAATCCCCACAGTTCGGGGCTGGGCGGCGGTGGATTTTGCCTGTACCGCGACGGCGATGACGAGACCGTGGAGGTCATCGATTTTCGAGAAACCGCGCCCGGCGCAGCCCACCGCGATATGTACGTCGTCGACGGAGAGGTCGACCACGACCTATCGCGACGCGGCGGACTGGCCGTCGCCACCCCCGCCGAACCGGCCGGACTCTGGGCGTTGCACGGCCGATTCGGCCAACTGGAGTGGGAGCGCGTCGTCGACGCCCCCCGTCAACTGGCCGCCGATGGCTTTACGGTCGGCACCTCGCTGGCCGACCGGCTCCGGGCCCGCGCCGAGGCCATCGAAGACGCTCCCCAACTCGCCGCACTCTTTCGCGACGACGACGGCGAATGGCTGGAAGCCGGTGACGAGATGACCCGTCCCCGTCTTGCCGACACCCTCGAAATTCTTCGCGATGAGGGCGTCCATCCGTTCTACACCGGAGACATTGCCCGGGCCATCGTCGCCGCCACCGACGACGACGGCGGAATTTTGAGCACCGACGACCTGGCCTCCTATGGCGTCGAGCGCCGGGAGCCCATCGTCGGGGACATCGCCGGCCACCAGATCTACTCGATGCCACCGCCGTCTTCCGGCGGCATCGCCCTGATTCAGGCCTTCAATATTCTCGAAGAACTGGAGATAGATCCCGAACACACCGCGTTTGACGACCCGCAGACCGTCCACTACGTCGTCGAGGCCCTCAAACACGCCTTTGCCGACCGGGCTCGATGGCTCGGCGACACCGATTTTGTCGACGTCCCCATCGACCGGCTGACCTCCAGTGAATACGCCGCTGACCTGGCCGAACAGATCGAGTCCGACACCACCCTGGAGAGCAACGCCTACGGTTCGATTCCGCCTCACTGGGAGGGGGCCGGCACCGCCCACATGAGCGCCGTTGATGCCGACGACAATGCCGTCGCCTGCACCACCACCATCAATACCTCCTTTGGTTCCATGGTCCTCGTCGACGACTACGGTTTGATTTTGAACAATGAAATGGCCGACTTTACCGTCGAACCCGGCGAGCCGAATGTCTATGGCCTCATCGGCACCGAACAAAACGCCGTGGAGGCCAACAAGCGGCCACTGTCGTCGATGAGCCCCACCCTGATGACCACCGACGGCGCCCCGTCGATGACCCTCGGGGCCAGCGGTGGACCCATGATCATCACCGGAGTCTTTTTGACGATACTCCATACTCGACTCTTCGATGCCACCCCGATGGAGGCCATGACCGCCCCCCGGCTCCACCACCAGTGGATCCCCGACGAATTGCGACTTGAGGTCGACGGACTTCCCGTCGCCGACGGACTCCGCGAGCGCGGCCACAATGTCGACGTGGCCCGCATCTTCAGCGCCGTCCAATTGATCATGCGCGACGATGAGCGATGGATCGGCGTCACCGATCCGCGCAAAGGCGGGATCCCGGCGGCTTCCGAAATTTCGACTGACGACGACTGAGGACGCACGATGGAAAACCTTCAGGGAGGCACTCTTGCCCTCGACCACCATTATCACCTCGATGAGCGCATCCGCTCCGTCGGCCTGGTCACCGTCTACGCCGCCACGCAGGACCCCTTCGATCACCCGGTGCGCGTCACCGTCTACGACGGCCTCGCCGACGACGCCGTCGGCCCGGACATCGCCGCCCGCATCAAGCAGTCGGCCCACGACGCAAGCCATCTTCCGGTCCAGGGACTGCTGCCGGTGGTCGACTTCGGCGAAATCGAACCGGGCATCCCCTTTGTCATCGAAAAGACCCGGCCCGGCCCCTCGTTGACGCGCCGCATCGAGGCCCGCGACGTCTTCGCCCCCTCCGATGTAGCAACCCTGGTCGACCGCATCGCCGATCTTCTCCAGCGGGCCCACGACGCCGGGATCTGTCACGGAAATCTCAAACCGGATTGGATCGTCTTTGGCGACGACAACGCCCCCCTCGATACCGCCTGTCTGTCGCACCTGGGGATCGGCCCGTCGATGCGCGAACTCGTTGCTCTGTCTCAGACGGTGCTGACCACCGATCTCGTCGACACCTTCGCGCCGGAATCCTTCGATGTCGCCTCCCGAGATGACGACACGGCCGATCCGTCACCCAGCGAACTGCCCCTCGATGCCGATGGCACCTCGCCGCATCTGACGCCGGCCGCCGATCAGTGGGCCCTGGCGGCACTGGCCTATCGGCTGCTGGTCGGCGTTCATCCCTTCTTTGACGATCCCGTCGACGCCAGCGAGGGCATTCTTCGCATCAAAACCGAAGAGCCCCCCTCGCTTAGCGAAATGGGCGTCGATCCGTCGGTCTCCGACGTCATCGATCGCGCACTGAGCCATGAACCCGACGATCGCTGGCCTTCCATCCAGGACTTTTCGACGGCCCTTCGTCAGGCCATCGACGGCCCATCGACGTCGAGTACTGGCGATGGCTCCCCGTCGACATCGGCCACCATCGACGTCGACGAATCCGACCCCACTTCCGGTTCGCCATCGGAGACTGTCGATGGCGATACGTCCTTTGACGAACAACAACCGATTGCGGGCCCCGTCGAGCCTCAGCCCAGCGGCCTGCTGTTGACCGGGGCCCTGGTGGCACTGCTGATCTCGAACCTCGGCTGGTTCTTCTGGGCGATGAACGACAGTTCCGACGACGAGCCCGTCGAGCGCCAATCCGCTGACGTCGAGCCCGCCCACGCACTTCCGACGGGCCTTCAGATTCAGACCGAACCGTCGGCCGCCCAGTTGTCGGTCCTGGAGGCCGACGACGGCGAAGCGCACATGCTCGGCGACACGCCCCAGGCCATTCCCCAGCAATTGCTGGAGACGTCGTATCTGAAACTTCTCATCGATCACGACGATTATCACGACCAGCAATTGACGATCGAAGAGACCGAAACCGGCCAGAATATCGTCCTCCAACTCGTCGACGCCCCCTCGACGGACACCGCGTCCGGAAACTGATCTCCTGAATACCAGCCCCCATTTCCACTTCGCGCCGGGCCTATTTGCCCCATTTGTGGAGTTCGAGGGGGCCGAATCGATTTTTTCGGCAATTTTCTTACAGTGTGCTTGACAATTTTTACTGCTGCTGTAATTTGTCGGTGCGCCGAGACAGTACGGGATTTAACCGCTACTGATAAATTACAATAGGTATGGAATAAACGGCGCCCCCTAAACGGTTATACATACCGAGTTCGGAAAAACGACGGACCGTGCTCTTTTGTGTGCGAGGTAGGTTGCATCATATCCCCTCTCTTTCCTGGATATCTTTCCTAATATCCTTTCAGGAATTCCTTCCAATTTCCTTCCAACTTACTTCGCACACAAATAGGCACGGTCCAAAAAAAGAGCCGACGCCCCATCCCGGGACGTCGGCTTCGTCGTTTCTTGGGCTGACGCTTTTTCTAGACGTTGTCGCTACCGGAGTTCACCGAGGAATTCGGCATGGAGTTGTCGGGCCGCATCTTCCACATCGTCGCAGTCCACAACCCAGCTTAGGCGATCGGGGTAGATGGCCATGTCGCGATACTCAATGCCCTGGCGATTGAGGCTTCGAAGCCCATCGCCGGCCCAAGCGCAGCGCTGGCCGATGCCACTTCCAACCAGGCTGACCAGCCCCGCCATTTCCGTGCGCACATCGTCGCCGATCGCCTCCAGCGATTCGCGAAACGACGCCAGTCCGTGGATATCATCGACCGCCACAAACGCCTGTGCCTCCGCCCCAGGCTCCCACTGGACCACGGCGCAATCGCGATCGTCGAGATGGGCCATCAGACCGTCGGCACTTGTTCCAGCGACCATCCACAGCCCTTGCTCGACGTGGCTGACGGCGCGCGCCGGACAGCCCCGTTCGGCGCGCTCGATATCCTCCTCGGTAAGATCGATGCGTCGGATCGTCGTCCCCGGCGTCTGAGAACCCTCCGCACTTCGCGTATACAGCGCGATGTCGACGCGGCGCGCGTATTCGACGGCCGCCTCATTGAGCACCCGGGCTCCACTGCGGGCCATCTCCAACATCTCGTCGTGACTCAACTCCACGAGTTGATCGGCGTCCAATACCACCCCCGGATCGGCATTGTAGATCCCATCGACATCGCTGTAGATCTCGCAGGCCTCGGCATCCAGGGCCGCCGCCAGTGCCACCGCCGTCGTATCACTTCCCCCGCGTCCAAGCGTGGTCACATCCCGGCGATAACTCGCCCCCTGGTAGCCGGCGACAATCACGATCTTGCCCTGCGCCAATTCATCCTGCACCCGAAACGGGCGCACATCCATAATCCGGGCATTGGCATGGCTATGCGTGGTAATGATCCCGCACTGCGATCCCGTCAGACTCACTGCCTCGTGGCCCAGCTGCTGAATGACGATCGACATCAGCGCCATCGAGATCCGCTCGCCGACTGAAAGCAGCATATCCAACTCGCGTCGCGACGGATTCGGCGACAGCTCCTTGGCCATCTCCAACAGGTCGTCGGTGGTATCGCCCATCGCCGATACGACGACGACCACGTCATAGCCGTCTTCGCGGGTCTCGACGATCTGTCGGGCAACCTTTCGGACGCGCTCCAGATCGGAGAGCGATGAACCGCCGTATTTCTGAACCACGATGTCGTCGACTGTCATCTTCGATATCCGATACGTCTGATGTGATGGTCTGCCAGCGGTCCGCCGCATCGACATTGCGCGCCGGCGCAACACACTGGCGGACCGAAACAAACCGCCTGTCCCTCCGATCATAGCAGCCCCTCCGAGCATAAAGGTCAGCGATGCCCGGCGCCACCGGATGACGCCACAGCCGCCATCCCTTCCTTCTTTTAGTTTTCAGTCGACGGCTCGCCCGATCAACGGAAATGCGGCGGCCACCAACAGCAAGGTTCCTCCCGCCAGATTGGCGATCGCCAGGATGGGACTGAATCCGGCCACCAACACCGCTCCCAGGGCTCCCAGCGACAACAGGCCAATCACGGCGTAGCCCGCAGAGCGCTTCATGCTGGAGACGGGCAGCACCGTACAACCCACGGCCACCGCCCCCAGCACCACCGGCGCTGCCAGAGCGCCGATTCCGGCGGTCTCGGCCGGCATGCCCTCGACGACCACCGAGGCGATGGCGACGATTGCCATGGTCACAGCGCCCAGAAGACCGAATCCGCGCTGGAGCAGCGATATCAACTGCTCGACCTGCATTCCGCCGCCCTCGGTACCGGACGCCGAGGCCTCGGCGGGCTGTGATGGCGCCTGCGATGGCTCTGGCGTTGGCTCTGTCGGTGTCGGCGATGATGCCCCCGCATCACCCGGATGTGATTGCCCTTCCCCGGCCTCTGTTGGCATCGGTGATGACGCGCCCTCCGCCGGCTCCGTCGCCATTTGCGATGGCCCCGACTCCGGCGTGGTCGCCGCCGGCGATGACGCGGCCCGCTCTTCGCCGGCCTTACCCTGGTCATCATTCGGCGCCATATCGAGATCATTGTCATCCGGCGTCATATCCAGATCGTCATCATCCAGCGCCATATCCAGATCGCCGATGCCATCGCCCTCCAGGTCCATTCCGGCGCCCAGCTCCTCCTTCTGCTGCGAACGGCCACCCGACGCCCCCGACGTTGCTTCTGCATCGACGCCGGGAGAGCTCTCGCCACCATGCTCACCGACTGGATCGGGCTCGACGGCCACGTCTTCCCATGTCGCGTCATCTCCATCATCGCCAAACGTCGGTTCTCGCCGCCCGTCATCGGCACCGGAGAAACCGTCTTCCGGGCCCGACGGCGGTTGTTCGTCGTCGACTTCGCCGAGCTCCAGGTCCGACAATTGTTCACCGGCGCCGCCGTCATCGCCGTCAATATCGTCCCGCGACGCCGTGTCGCTGTCGACATCCCCGTCTTGTGGCTCATCGCCGCCGGTGGGAAACGTCGTATAGCCTCCCGAGCCGACTCCACCGACGGCTAAATTCTCCTCTTCCGACTCCAGTTCGTCGCCCGCTTCTTTGCCCGTACTCGTATTCGACATCTGGTAGGTTCCGGTTCCGCCGACACCGGTATCGGAGACACTGGAGCGATCGGGTCCATCATCCTCACCGGAGTCCGGCGCATTCTTTTTTTCTCCCGCCGCCCGAAACACCCCGCTCATCGGTGTATCACTCTGGCGATCTCGCGCCGATTCGAAGTCCTCGTCGGCCTCCACTGCCGGCTCTCCGACATCGCTGGTCGACCGCTGCTGGCGCTTCGGCGGATCCGTCTTCGGACGCTGCGGCACACCGCTGTTCGATGGCGCCGAGTCTCCGGGTTCCGGCGTCGATACCCCTTCCGGCTCTGTGGCATTATCGGGTTTGCGCAGCTGAAAACTTCCGGGATCGGCGGAGTCATCGAGCACCGCCGTCTTGAGGTTATCGCTCGTCGGCGTCGACTGCTGCGCCCGTCCCGGCTGGAGGCGATCCGATGACGTATCGCCGTTGTCGTCGCCGCCTCCAAAGGCCATCTTGTCGACGCGGGCCAATTCCTCGGGGCTCAATGCCTGTGTCGAACCATCTCCACCGGACTCGGAGGCGCCTTCGTCTGCGATCTGCATCGACGCCCCTTCGTTGCCCTGATCTCCCGACTGCTCATCGAGCGACATCCCCATCAGCGTCCCGAAATCCCGTTCCTGATCGTCGCCATCGGCCGATTCGACGTCGCTGTCACCGAAGGCTCGATCCGAGCTCTCTTCTGCTGCCACAACACCGGCTCTGTTGGCGTCGTCGGAAAAGTCGAGCTCATCGGGATCGACGACTTCCGTCTTGGCAACTTCCCCCGACGACGGCTGCTCTCCGATACCCCAGGCCTCGGCGGCATCCTGGTCCTCATCATCGCCGTCGTCGAGATCCGGCGACGGAATTCCAAACGCCGTCGATTTGACGTCGCCTTCCTCCCCTCCAGTTCCCAGTGAGGCCGACAACTCCGACTTCGAGACCTGTCGCGTCGCATCATCGTCACTGCCCGCCCCCGGACCGTCGGCGTCGTCGGTCTCCTCCTGACGCGCCTTGTCGAGCGCTTTCGACAGTCGGGCTCGATCAATGTTGAGCCCCCCATCTGCACTGCCCCCCGAATCGCCGTCGGAACCATCGTCCACCGACGACTCATCGATCTCCCCGTCTTCCCCGACGACCGGCATCCCCATCATGGTTTTTTTCTGATCCTGCGACTCGAATTCGTGGTCGCACGACGGGCAGTTCTTCTCGTCCTCCTGGACTCGAACATTGCATGATGGGCAAACTTTCACGGAATTCTCCTCGTCAAACTGTCACATTGGCGCCGCAGTGAACACCGAGTCGTCGACTGGTACGTCCAACAACAACCCGCAGGTCGACCATTCCCCATTTCGCCCCAAGTGTTTCGATGATTGGCCATCGGTAGGCCACACTTCAAGCGTAAAGATTCGTATCATTTAGTCATATCGACCAATAATTGTCAAAACTGACCGTCTACGTTATCCGCGCCCCCTCGAGATGGCAACCCGTCAATAACTGGTTGTCGCCGCGAACTCATCGATGACGTCTCGCGTCGACTCATCGATATCCCGCTGGCGCAGTGTGGCATAACACTGCTGGACTCGACCGTCGTTGACGTGCTCTCCGAGCCGATCGAGCTGTCCCAGCGTATCATCGTTGATGTGGCGCTGGGGCGCCTCGACCAGAAACGATGCAAAGGCCTCAAAGGCGTCTTCGTATTGTTGGTCGGCAAATAGCGCCCGCGCCAGATCCTTGGACAGCCGGGCCCGCTCTGCGGCATCCAACGGCTCCTCGAGTTGTCGGCGCAGCCACTGCAGATAGCGCTCGAAAAACCCGGAGGACTTTCCGATCCGCTCGATCCCCTCCAATGCCTGCTGGCGATGGGAGGTCGAAGCCCCCTCTCTCCAGGCCCGGTCAAAGGCCTCGAAGGCTCGCTCCTTGTCGCGCAATTTGACCTCGTACAGTCGGCCCAATTCGACGAATATCTTCTGGCGCTCCTCCGGCTTCGACGTCACATCCATCCCCCGGCCTTCGTACAACTCTGCGAGATGTTCCCACTGTTGCTGGGCCTCCAATTCCCGGCATTGTTTGTCGAATTCCGCCCTGCGCTCCGCCGGACTCGGCGGTGGTGCAGACGGCGTCGATGCGCTGCTTTCGGCGTCTCCATCCGCCTCTTCGACGGATTCCGCCACATGGGTCTCGCCCTCTTCGTCATCGACGAGCACAATCGGATCTGAACTCTCTTCTTCCAGCCCCTGTTCCTCTGGATCGAGGTGGACCTGGATGACCTGCATCGGCCGCGCGCCAGGTTGTCCGTGCTCCTCGCCGTCGTCCGGGTCAATCTCAACGTCGTCCCCATTCCCGGGCTTCTCTTCGTTGCTCTGGTCAGTTGCCGATACGACCTCGTCGATGGCGTCTCGAGTCGCATCGCCCTCCTCCGCACCGTCTCCCTCTTGCTCTTGCAGCCCCTCCGGTTCCGGCTCCAGATCGTACATCTGTCGCGTCGGCGGTTCCGGCTCCGGCTTCGACTCAGCCTCGTCGCCCACCGATCTCATGGTCGCCAGCCGCTCCATCGCCGCCGACACTTCCAGATACAGCCGCCCCTGATTGCGCACAGTCGATACGGCTTCCGACCGCAGCATCGTTGCCACATCGCTCAGCGCTCCAAAGGGATTGATCGACTCCAGAAAGTTCTCCATCTCCCCAATCACATCGCCGTCTAACGACCCACTGCGGCCCTCCTCTCCGGAACACGACACCACCTGACGGTGGACGGCATCACTGAGCCCTCGAAACTCCGCGGTCGTCAACTCCGTTCGCTCTGTCTTCCAGGGATGCTTCCACTGCGTTATCGATTCCAAATAACGAGCCAATACATATAGATGCAACCCCGTATACATCGCTCCTTCCGACTCGTCGGTCGGCTCCAAGAGGCTTCGACGCTCCAGGTTTTGAAGCATCTCGCGGTCCACATCCAGTCCACAGGCCTCGGCCACCTCCAGGAACTCATCGATGTCCATCGTTCTCAATTCGACCCTGTTCATGGCGCCCTCTCGTGCTGGTGGCCTCGACAAACCGGATTACGCTCTATTCTAACCCCCATCGCACGCTGGCTCCAAGGCCCGGCGCCGAATGGCCCCTCCGCAAAACGCCTCGACCATCCCCCCTTGCTCAACCATCGCCCATAAATTCTCGCATCAACACCGTGGCATACGAGCCGGCGGGAAGCTCGAAATCGAGCCGCACGTCTCGCCCGTCGACCTCGACTCCCAATTCATCGATGTAGATCGTCATCGGTCGTCTCGTCCCCCGCCCCCGTCGGCCGAAGGCATGGACATCCTCTTCGCCGATACCCAACTGCGCCATGTGCTCTCGTTCGATCTCTCCGGCCCGGCCGTCGGCCAGACCTCGCTTGCTCCCCGGCCTCGGTCCCGTCACCACGATTTCTCGTTGTTCCAGCCGCCGCTGCGTCTCCTCGCGCTCCGACTCGTCGATCCAGAACCGACCTCCCGTATCGGTCTTCTCGAAGATGTCGCCGTCGACAACCGTCTTCCAACTGTCGGCCTCCAGTCGGTATTTGAGCACCCGGTTAAACACCTCGCTCTGAACGGCGCTGGCCGCCATTTTTCGAAGAAAATGAGTCCTCGGCTTCTCTCCTTTTACGAGCCACTTCAGTCCCGCCCGAAGCGTCGAGTTATTGTTTCCAAACCGCTGCAGACCGTAATAATTCGGCAATCCAATGTCGTCGATTCTGTCTCGCACCGCCTCCACCGCTTCTCGAAGCTCCGGTCCCGACCGCTCGGTATCGCGAATCCAGACCGAAAACCGGTTGCCATTGAGATGTCCCGTGCCCAGCTTATTGCGGTGTCGAGAGACGCGCAGCACCTCGATTTGCTCATCGATGAACTCCGGTCGGGGTTCATCGACGCTGTGAGCCGGTATCGATACCCACTGACGGGTCACCGCGCGGCGATCTTTGATGCCCGCCGTGCCGATATCGGCCTTGTCGACCCCGTAGCGATCGGCGATGGCGTCCACCATCGATCGGCCGTCGACATCTCTCTTTTCGACCCGAAGATAGTAGTGCGGACCCTCGCCGGAGGGCTCGTAAGCCGGAATTTCTCGCACCTCGAAGTCCTCGGGTTCGACCTTGATGCGACCGCCCACTTTGGCGAGTTCTCCGGTCACCATCGGTCGCTCTGTCGGACCCACCGCTTCGTTGCGATCGCTGTCGCTGCCATCGTTCGTCATGTATCAAAGACTCCCGTAGGTTCTCAAAATAGACGGCGCCCGCCGACGACTACACCGCGACGACACCATGACTTCCTCCTCCCCACTGGCGATACCGGATCCGGTCCAAAAGGCCAACCAGAACATCGGCCATCGGCGCCGTCAACTCATGCCCCAGATCACCGGCGACCACTCCGGCCTCGATGTCGCCGCATCACTGACAGAGATCACCGACGACTGGCTTTGCACACTGTGGCAGCGAGCGCTGCCGTCGCCATTTTGGGACCGGGCCACACTATACGCCACCGGTGGCTACGGACGACGGGAACTGGCCTACCACAGCGATATTGACGTCCTGATTGCCGTCGACGACCCCGACCTCACCGAAGAGGCCGACTTCCACCTCGCCATCGAACGGCTTATGGCGTGGTCCAGAGCCGCCAATTTGCGCCTCAGCCACGCCGTGCGCACCGCCCCACAGGCCCTTCGAGCCCTGGACGGCGACCTTCGAACCGCCATCGCCCTGCTGGACCTGCGGCATCTCGCCGGGCCCGACACCACTGACGATGCCTTCGGGCGAAGCGGCGTCA